>JAUWQU010000120.1 GCA_030610965.1 Phycisphaerae bacterium | reverse complement strand
CCGTCGGGCGGTTCGTTAAGCTCTGTGACCCGCGCTCGACATGTGTGTGTTCGGAACCTTGTCGTGCCAACGGGGTTTCAATAGTCGGTCGAGGCCTCGGACGCTATGGAAGGCGCCCGGCGCCGTGAGGCGCGTCGGCCTCGACGCGTTCAGTGTTGTATTTGCCGTAAGGGAATATTGAGCTATGGCTAGCCTTACAAGGCCGGCCGCGCCTAGCGGAAGCTTATCCATGGGTATTGCGGAAGTACTGCTTGAGCGCGGGCTTATAACGTCGGACCATCTGTCTGCGGCGATGGAACTCCGCAAGACCGAGGGCCTTCGGCTCGACAGGGCTCTGGTTCGGCTGAAGTGCATCGCCGAAGAGGACCTTCTGCGGGTCATGAGCGAGCAGTTCGGCGTGCCGATGATCGACCTCACGAAGGTTCAGATTGACGCTGCGGCTCTCCGCTCGCTGCCGCCGAGGCTGGTGCATCGCAAGGGCATCCTGCCGGTCAAGCGGGAAAACGGCGTGCTCGTGGTCGCCACCAGCGACCCGTTCGACCTCTACGCATTCGACGAAATCCGCCTGCTGACCGGCCTGGAGATTCAGCCCGCCCTCGCGCCGGAAGAGGACATTCAGAAGCTCATCAAGACGCATTTCGGTGTCGGCGGCGAGACGCTGGACGAGATGATGAGCACCGACGACCTCGAGGTCGTTCAGGACTCCTCGGACGAGAGCGAGGACCTGCTGGAGATGGCCCAGGAGGCCAGCGTGGTAAAGCTGGTCAACGAGGTTTTCCTGGAGGCCGTCAACGAGCGGGCGAGCGATATTCACATCGAGCCGTACGAGCGCGGGCTTTCCATTCGTTACCGCATCGACGGCGTGCTGCACGACGCATCCGTGCCGGCCTCGGTGGCGCGGTTCCAGGCGGCGATCATCAGCCGCATCAAGATCATGTCCAACCTCAACATCGCCGAGAAGCGGCTGCCCCAGGACGGGCGGATCAAGCTCTCGGTCGGCGGGCGGCAGGTGGACATCCGCGTCAGCGTAATACCGATGCTCTTCGGCGAGGGCATCGTGATGCGCCTTCTGGACAAGTCCAAGGTGCTCTTCACGCTGCCGGAACTCGGCATGGCGCAGGACACGTTTTCGGTGTTCGAGAAGCTCATCGATCGCCCGCACGGGATCGTCCTGGTCACCGGCCCGACCGGCAGCGGCAAGACTACCACGCTGTACGCGGCGCTGCAGGCGATCGTCTCGCCGAAAATAAAGGTGCTCACCGTGGAAGACCCCGTCGAGTACCACCTCGACGGTGTCAACCAGATACAGGTCAATCCGAAAATCGGCATGACCTTCGCGCGGGGCCTGCGGGCGATCCTCCGTCACGACCCGGACGTCGTGATGATCGGCGAAATCCGCGACCTCGAGACCGCCGAGGCCGCCATCCAGGCCGCGCTTACCGGCCACCTCGTGTTTTCCACGCTGCACACCAACGACGCGTGCTCGGCCGCGACGCGGCTTTTGGACATGAACATCGAGCCGTTCCTGGTTACCAGCACGGTGGCTGCGTCCATGGCCCAGCGCCTGGTCCGGTCGATCTGCCCGGATTGCCGCCAGGAGTACGAACCTGACATGGACGCCCTTCCCCCGGACTTCCACCTCGAACCGGGCCAGAAGCTCTTCCGCGGGGCCGGGTGCCGCAAGTGCCGCGGCACGGGCTTCTACGGGCGGAGCGGCCTTTATGAGCTAATGGTCGCGGACGATCTTGTCCGAGAGAAGGTAATGGCCCGCGCCCAGGCGACGGAGATCCTTCAGGTGGCCAAGGCAGCCGGGCTGAGGACGATCCGCGACGATGGCTGGATCAAGGTCCGAGAGGGCGTGACCACGCCTGAAGAGGTCATGCGCGTGGCGACGGTGTGAAAAAGCGCCAAATACCAAGCACCAAACTTCAAACAAGCTCCAAACGTTAAGCACCAAATTCCAAACGAACTCCGAATGACAAGCGTCAAACCTGCCTGCTGGCGAGTCCGTGAATCTTGGGCTTGGCGAGCAAAGATGGCCTCTTGTTTGGTCCTTGGTGATTTGGCCCTTGTTTGAACTTTGGTGCTTGTTATTTGGGATTTGGGCTTATGGCCACATTCCAGTACGAAGCCAGGACCACCGCCGGAGACGTCGTTACGGGCGTTATCCAGGCCGACAACGAGCAGGCCGCCGCCCGCTTGCTGGATGATCGCAAGCTGTACCCCATCCGCATGACCGAGCAGAAGCCCCAGCGCGTCGAGACCGGCAAGGTCCGCTTGCGGGACGTCGGCATCATGTACGGGCAACTTTCCGACCTGCTCCGCTCCGGCGTGCCGCTGGTGCGATCCATCGACACCATCGTCCGCGCATCGAGCAACCCTCGCCTCGCAGCCGTGATGAAGAAGGTCAGCGAGGGCGTCTCCGGCGGCAAGGAGCTTGCCGAGACAATGAGCGAGCAGGGCCGGGCGTTCTCGCCGCTGCACGTCGCCATGGTCCGCGCCGGCGAGAAGGCGGGTTTCCTGGAGGATGTGCTTGCCAACCTCGCGTCCTTCATCGAGCGGCTCGACGAGCTTCAATCCAAGATCCGCGGGGCCATGATATACCCGATCATTCTCAGCACCGTGGCGCTGACGGTGACCGTCGGCATGCTGGTGTGGTTCGTGCCGCGCTTCAAGACCGTCTTCGGCGAGCGGGAACTTCCGGCGCCCACGCGGATCATGTTCTCGATCAGCGACGTGCTGCTGCAATACTGGCCGCTGTTGCTGGGCGGCCTGGCCGCTGTCGTCATCGGCATTATAGTGCTCATGCGCAGCAGCGGCGGGCGGATGCTCTGGGAGCGATGGCGGCTGCGGATACCGGGGATCGGCAAGGTGATGCGCACGATCAGCGTTACGCGCTTCTGCCGTATCCTGGGCACGATGATGGCCAACGGCGTGCCGATTCTCCAGGCCCTGGCCATCAGCAAAAACGCCACCGGCTCGACCGTCCTGGCCGAGCAGATCGACAAGGCGGCCGAGAGCGTTCGGGGAGGCCAGACCCTCACCGAGCCGCTGCGGGCGTGCGGGCTTTTCCCGCCGCAGGTGATCGAAATGATAGCCGTGGCCGAGGAGGCCAACCAGCTCGACAAGATCCTCGTGGAGATCGCCGACACCATCGAGCGCCGCACCGACCGCCAGGTAAACCAGGCCGTCCAACTCATCGAGCCGGTCGTGCTGGTGCTGATGGCCATCACCATAGGCACGCTGGCGGTGGGGCTGCTTTACCCGATTCTGACAATGGCAAAGTCCATAAGGTGACGGGCGCGGTTAAAGTAAGTTGGAGACCGTCCGCCGGGGTGCGCCCCCGGCCGGGCGGGGATTTTGTGGATGACGTGAAAGACTGGACCATGCTGACGCGTTATGCCGAATACAAGCAGCAGTTTAGAAGGAGCATCGTGACAATGAATACACGCAAAACCACAAGCGGCTTTACGTTGGTCGAGATCCTGCTGGTCATCGCCATCATCGGAATCCTGGCAGGGGTCTTCATCTTCACCGTCGGCGGCTCGCAGGACAAGGCCAAGAAGGACACCGCCTTATTGCTGATCGAGCAGGTCGGCACGGCGCTGGAACGCTACAAGCTGGACATCGGCGACTACCCGGGGGACGAGGACGGCGGTCTGGATGCACTTAGCAAGAAGCCCAGCTATACCGACGAGAAGCTCGCTGAGAAGTGGGCCGGGCCGTACCTCAAGTCCGACCCCACCGACGGCTGGGGCAATAAGCTCGGCTACCAGCCTACCGAGGCGGGCAGCGAGGACGTCCAGACCCTGCCGTACAAGGTCTGGTCCTTTGGGCCCAACAAGCAGGACGACAACGGCGCCGACGACGACATCAAGAACAAGGCCTGGACCCAGTCCGAGGCCGCGAATATGTAACGTCGAGGTCGCCGCGACCGAACTCACGGAGAGTCTGTGATGGAAAACGGCATCCCTCCGGCCATGGTGCAGACCAGGCCCGGCGGCAGCGGCTTGGCCATTGCCGGCCTCGTCTTGGCGCTGTGCGGAATCATTCCCCTGCTGGGGATCGTCACCGGCCTGGCCGGGCTGATCATCGGGATAGTGGTCCTGGCCTCGCGGCGAGCGGGCAAGGGCATGGCGATTGCCGCGATTATCTGCGGGCTGGCCCTGCCGGTACTGCCGACCGTGGCGATGGCGGCGGTGATTTACCGTGTCGCCGGCACCGCCGGCGGCGTGCGGGGCCGGGCCAGGAAGGCTGCCACTTTGGCAACGATCAGTAGCGTTAGCGTCGCGCTGGATTGCTACGAGCTCGATACCGGCAGATACCCTACCGACGATGAAGGGCTTGAGGCGCTGGCCACGAAGCCTGATTCGACTGATGATACGTCTGCCGGGAAGTGGCACGGACCCTATTTCAATGCACTACCGGTCGACGGCTGGGGCAACGAGCTTGCCTACGAACTCACCGATCCCGCCAGCGAGCAAGCCAAGGCCTCGCCTTTCAGGCTATGGTCCTTCGGGCCCGACGGACAGGACGACGGCGGCGACAACGACGACGTCGTTTACGATGAATGGGTCTCGTCCGGACCCGGGAGCATGTAGTTCCGAAGTCGCGGCCGGGCGATGACCGCCCCGTGCGCAGGGGCTTGCGGAGGTCGATTATAATGGCCCCGAAGATGACATTCCCAGCCGGGCCGGTACGGCCAGGGCGCCAGGCCTTCACGCTCGTCGAGGTCATCCTGGCCGTGGCGATAATCGGCCTGCTTTCCGGCACGTTCATCCTTGGGCTGGGCACCTGGTATCAGAGGGAGGCCATCGACGACGGCGCGCGTCGCGTCGAGTCCATTCTTCGCGTGGCGCGGGCCGAGGCGTGCAGCCAGGGCCGGCGGTTCCGCATGGCGTTCGACTCGTCGCGCGAAGCCGCCCGTGTGTTCTTTTGGGAGCCTCGGCCGCTGGCCGAGCCCGGGCGCTTCATCCCGTATTACGGCGCATGGGCCAACGCCCTGCCCACAGACTTGCTGACGTTCATTCAGTGCCGCCGGACCGGCGACAGCGCCCGCAAGCTGCTTACCTACAACGACGCCGATGAGCCGGTAAGCCCCGACGGCTTGCCTCTGCAAAGCCTCACCTTCATGCCGGACGGCTCGTGCGACTCGGCCATTATCGAGGTCGTCGCCGCCGATGGGCTTGACGATCGCGTCGGGCGGATAGAGATCAACGGCCTGACCGGATCGATCAGCCTGCGGATGCTTACGCCCACCGAGCAGGCCGAGCAGCAGGCCATCGACGACGAGGCCCAGGAGGCCCCACTATGACGGCCCCGCGCCGAAACCCGCCTGCCCCGCCGGTTCCAGGCCGGCGTGTGCGCGGCCAGCGGCGGCCCAGGGCGATGGTCCTGCTGGAGGTGGTGCTGGCGATGATGCTGTTTTTTGGCGGGGCCCTGGTTATCCTGGCCGGGCTCAGCTCAAGCCTGTCGGGCATCCAGCGGGTTCAGACGGAGGCCCAGGCGTCCGACCTGGCCGTCACGCTGCTCAGCGAGGTGCAGATGGGTATGGTCCAGCTCGTCTCAGACGGACCCAGCGGTTATGAAGACCCCGCCCTAGCCGACTGGACCTGGCAGATAGCCGTCGAGCCATACGAGGAACAGCAGCTCGGCCTGGAGCTTCCGGAGTTCCAACGGGTTGAGGTCACCATTCGCCATCGGATGGGCTATGCCACCTCGCTGACCATCCTGATGACCGACGAGCCGACCGAGGAGGGGGCGAGCGGACCATGATAACCAGGCAAGTAAGGGATCGAAAAAGGGGACAGTCCCCTTTTCCTGCGTTGAGCACAGGTTCACAATCCACCGGATCCGGGGATTGCGGACCCAGGGATTGCTATCCCTGGGCTTCGGGGCGCGTGTCGTCGCTCAGGGCATCCCAGAATCGAAAAAGCACAGGTTCGCAGTTCGCCCATCGACTCTCTGCGAAAAAGGGGTCAGGAACCTTTTCTGCGAGTCCGTTCCGGGCAGAAAAGGTTCCTGACCCCTTTTTCTCCGCAATCCGCAATCCGCAATCCGCAATTCGTCGGTTTCGCCGGGCCTTCACCCTCGTCGAGGTCATCCTCGCCGTCAGCCTCACCATGGGCCTCGTCATTGCGGCCCTGGCGTTCTACCAGGAGATCATCTCCACGCGGGAGGCGTTTGCGGATCGGCTTGGGGCGGTGGAGGTAACCGCGGCTCGGCGGGCCGTGATGGAGCGGATGACCGACGAGCTTCGGTCCGCAATCGTATATCCATTTCTCCGGATGGGCCTTTCGGGCGACTCCGAAGGCATGCAGTTCATGGTAGCGTCGCTGCCCGGACAGGGCGTGTGGGCAACCGAGGGCATCTCGGATCAGCCGGTGGCGCCGCAGCATGACGTTCGCATTGTCGGCTATCGCCTTCGGCATTCAGAGGACCCGGACACCGGCGAGGAGATCATCGAAGGCATCGAGCGGACCGAGCAGACCGTCATCGCCGCTCCGACCGTCGAGGAGGGCGCCGACATAGCCGCCGCGCTCGTCGCACCGAGCTTCAAGTTCCTGTCGCTTCGCTACTGGGACAACCAGTCGGGCGATTGGCTGGAGGCCTGGGACGGCGGGGACGTACCCGTCGCGGTGGAGATTGTTATCGGCATCGAGCCGCTTCCGGAGAACACGGAGCCGGCGGAATATCCGTTCGAGGTATTTCGCCGCGTGGTCTACGTCCCGGCCGGCAAGACATCCTTCGGCGGGGCAGCGATCATGCGCAGCCCCGGGGAGGCCGTACGATGAGCGGGCGGCGCGGGACAGTACTGGTGGCGGTTCTGGTGATAATCTCGCTCTCGGCCTTGGCGGCGGCGGTGCTGCTCTACCGTGCCCAGGCCGAGGTGACGGCCGCGGTGGCGGCATCCAGGGGCCAGCAGGCCTACTCCACGGCCATGACCGGCCTGGGGCGGACCATGGCCGTGCTGGCCGCGGCCCGCGGCGACCAGACGATCTGGGCAGACAACCCGGAGCTGTTTCGCGCCCAGTGGCTCTGCAGCGACGGGGCCAACGACTGGTTTTTCACAATCTACGCATACAACCCGATGGACCCGGAGGTCCTGCGCAACGGCGTCACGGACGAGTCGTCGAAGGTTAACCTGAGCATCGCCGGCCTGGAGACGCTGTTGGCCCTGCCGGGGATGACGCCGGAGCTCGCCGACGCCTTGATGGACTACCGCGACGCCGACGCCAACACCCGGCCGGAAGGCGCCGAGCAGGACTACTACGACCAGTTGCCCTTCCCATATCTCATTAAGAACGGCCCGCTTGGCACGGTGGAGGAGCTGCTTCTGGTCAAGGGTTTCACCGCGCCGCTGGTTTACGGCGAAGATTACAACCTTAACGGCCTGCTCGAGCCCAACGAAGACGACGGCGAGGCAACCTTCCCGCCTGACAACGCCGACGGGCTTATCGATCGAGGCCTGCTGGGCGTCGCGACGGTCTGGTCGTATGGGCGGAACGTTTCCATCGAGGGAGAGCCGCGGGTCAACCTCAACGCGGGCGGGGACCTGGGTTCGGCGGGCCTGTCGGCCCAGACGCAGGAGTTCATCCAGATCTACCGCCAGGAGGGCAAATCCTTCAAGCACCCGGCGGATTTGCTGGATCTGCGTTACCAGTTGCAGAAGGACCAAGGCAAGCTCAAGGCCGGCACGTGGATCGAATCCGGCGTCGGGGCGAGCGAACTTCCGGAAGTTGTCGATCGTTTGACGGTTCAGCCGGGTAAGATTGTATTTGGGAAGGTGAATATAAACACGGCCCCGGCGGAGGTGCTGGCGGCGATGCCCGGTTTCGACCTGGACCTGGCCGAGCAGATCGTTTCGGCCCGGGAGCAGTTAGACGCCCCCGCGAAAGAAACCATTGCCTGGCCCTATACGGAAAACGTGGTTTCTGCCGATACGTTTAAGGCGATAGTGCCTGCGCTTACCGCAAGGCCATGGCAGTTCCACGTCCGGTGCGTGGCTTACGGCTGGCCTTGCGGGCAGTATCGTGTGGTTGAGGCGATAATCGACATGGCGGCCGAGACGCCGCGGATACTTTACCAGCGAGACCTTACTCGCCTGGGCATGCCGCTGGCCATAGACGTCGAACAGGAGCAAATGCAGCGCTGATGGCAGGTATTCTCGACAAGTTGAAGCACCTGACCAACGGGCCCCGTCATTTCGCGGCCGTCGATTCGGACGGGCGGCATCTACGCGTGGTCTACGCCGAGCGCTTGGGCCGAACGACGCGCGTGCTGAGGTCCTCGGTCGTGGCGATCCCGCCGTCGACGGACGCGGCCGACCCGCGGCAGTTGGGCGCGCTGCTGGGCCAGACTCTCAAGGACATGGGCCTTCGCGGCGTCGGGCTGCTGATGAACGTCCCCCGCGCCGAGGCGGTGCTCAAGCCGGTCACGCTGCCGCCAGGCGCCAGCCAGAACGAGGTGGCGGGCATGGTGCAGTTTCAGGTGGAGAAGGATCTGCCCTTCCGCCCGGAAGAGGCCGTGATCGACTTCACCAT
>JAUWQU010000803.1 GCA_030610965.1 Phycisphaerae bacterium | reverse complement strand
TGCTTCTCTCTTCCCGCCGGGCCAGTGGCTGAAGCGTTGGGCGAGGTATGTCTCCAGTGCCATCAGCACAGCCAGGGTCGCCAGGGCCCACATCCAGTATTCCTTCTGGGGTGCCCGGTCGGCAACCTGGGCGGTATCGGTGGCCTGTCTGTCAACGTAGGTGAGGCCCTCACCGCCGAAGGCCGCGGCGACGGCCTGCTCCCGGCCGGGGGTGAGGTCGCCCTCGGCCGGGTCCACCTGACGGGCGAAGAGCACCTGCATGCTGGACTCATCCGGCAGGGCCAACTCCAGCAAGTACGTTCCGGCGTGGTCGGCGCGGTCGTAGCGGAGTTGCATCGGCCCGGCGGGGCCGCCCGCCGGGGCGCTGGTCGGCGAGGCCGTCAGGGGCACGACCGGCTGCTTCGGGTGGAGCGGGGTTTTCAGCACGGCCGTCGCGTCGCGAAGGGCCCGGGGAATCTCATACACAATCGGCTCACCGACAGTGGCCGACAGGCTCGCCAGTTGCGGGTGGGCGATGTAGCGGACGGCGTCGTTCAGTATCGCCACGAACGTGCCGTTCTCGTCGGCGGGCCAGTCGTTCCAGGCGGTGGTCGCGGTCGAGTAGAACATCAGCACGGTTCCCTGGCCGAACTGGCGAGAGACAATCGCCGGCGAGGCGTCCTGGTCGGCGAACTTGGCCAGGATTCGCGGCGGCTTGACGGCCGGCACGGGCGGCAGCGGGGCCGCGCCGCGCGACGCGGTGAACCCATAGAAGCGGATGAACTGCGTCGGGTCCAGCCCGGCGGCCAGGAAGTCCCGCAGGACCCGCGTCACGCCGTCGGATGCGATGGACCGCGGGTCGAGGCGGAAGAACTCCTTGCGGCGGCCCGGGTCGCCTCTTCGCTGGGCGATGCGGAAGGGGCTCAGCCCCGAGCCGTCGGCGTACATCGGCCCGTTGTAGAAGGTCGGGTTTACGCGGTCGCCGGTGAAGATCATCATCCCCCCGCCGCCGCGGACGTACTGCTCGCAGGCCGTCACGGCCGGCCAAAGGGCCTGGCCGTTGGCGTCCGTTGCCATCGGCAGGTCGCTGACGTTCAACAGCGCGATCAGGTCGTACTCGTCGAGGTCGGTATCGGCCAGGGCGGGCGGGCTGATTACGTCGACCTTCGTGCCTTCCGAGCCGTCGCGGTCCGGGTCCAGGGCGAGCGCGAACAGGAACGACTCGCTCGCGCTTGGGTCCGCCACGTCATACCGGCCGTCAACGGCCAGCACGCTCACGGCGTCTCGCACCTTCAGGGCCAGGCATGCCTTGTTGTCGACGGCCAACTCGTCAGGCGGCAGCGTCGCCGATATCACCGCCGGGCCACCCATCGGGCACGTGACCGTTAACTCCGCCCTCGCCACAGCCTTGCGGTCGATGGCCTCGATAACGACCGGAGGCAACTCGACGTCCCGCAGGCCGTCAGGCGTGGGCAGCTTGGCGCTGAGGCGCACCTCGACGTCGCGGACCATCCGCTCGCCGTTGTTGCGGACCTCCAGTTGCAGCCGCATCGGCACCTTCGCCACGGCGAGCTTGCCGGCCGGGGCCAGCGACTCGATCGTCAGGTTGCCGGCCGTCTTTCGGCCGTAGTCGAGCGCGACGATCTCCACGTTGAGCTTCCGCAATTCATCGCAGGCCTTACCAATGGCCTCGGCGTCGCCGCTCGCGACGAGATCGACCTGGCGGAAGTCGCCGTAGACGTACAGCCGCCGGTTGACGGACTTATCGTCCGCGAAGACCCGCGCCGCCGACGCAAGGGCCCTTTCAAGATGCGCCCGGGCATCCGTGGGCGTCAGCCTGCCCAGCCGGGCCGATAGCACGTCCCGCTCGGCGTTGGCCATGTGAGTGGGCTTGAAGAACGGCTCATCCTCCCCGCCGGCGCTTGTGAGAATGATCGCCAACTTGTCGGTGTCGGTCAGTTCTTCGATTTGGTCGATAACGCCCGTGGCGGCGGCGGAGAACAGCGTTCCCCCGCCGACGCGCTGGCCCATCGAATAGCTGTCGTCGATGACGAACACGGCCGTCTCGCTCTCCGAGCCGCCAGGCAAGGCGTTCATGGCCGCACAACCCGTCAGCCGAGCCAGCGCCGAAGCCAGAACGAAAAGCACCATGCACCGCAGCGCAAGGAGGATCAACTCCTCGATCCGCAACCGGCGGCGATTCCGCGTGATGCTCTCGAGCAGAAACTGCATGGCCGCCCAGTCCAGCATGCGGTACCGCCTGCGATTAAGCAGGTGAATGACGATCGGAATCCCAACCGCCACCAGACCAGTCCAAAAAACCATCGGATTCAAAAATGGCATAGTTATTTAACCACAGAGACACAGAGGCTCAGAGAGTTCTGATTCATTTGCCACAGTGGCATGCACCAACGGTCCCTTCGCGATGCGCGAGGATTCAGCAAGCGGAAGATGATTACCGCAGAGCCGCAGAGGCGCTGAGATATTAACCGCGGGAAGAACCAGCACGAGAAACCCACTGAGAGAAGAAGAAACGTAAGCTGAGGGCCGCAGAGGCGAAGA
>JAUWQU010000590.1 GCA_030610965.1 Phycisphaerae bacterium | reverse complement strand
TTACCTCAAAGCCCGGCCCGGCCGGGGATGGACGGTGCAGCGCAAACTCAAGCGCCCGGGCCCGCCGTTAGAGCACTGCACGGTTCAGGCGTCGTAATCAGGCGGCGGGTAGGACGAGGGCGGCAAGGAAGGCGAAGCAGGCAATGCCTTAGCATTGCCGATGCAGCCTGACACAGACCGACCGAAGCCGCAGCCAGCATGAATGCGGCAGATGAAGCGTGAATCGCTCTAATCCCGGCCTGGCCTGCGGCGGCAATACTTGCCGTATCCGCGCAGGAACAGCCAAAGCCCGCCCATGAAGATCAGGCCCATCGCGCCAGGCTCGGTGACCATGCCCACGCCGAGCCATGTGCAAGCGGCGTGGCGCGCCGCGGCTACGGCGTGCATGTCAGCCTGGGCATAGTGCGAGAGGCCCCCGATGGGCAACAGCACAAGCGCCATTGCCGCTGCGCAACTCAATCGATGTAACATGCACCCTCTCCCTAAAAACTGATTCCCCGCCA
Source organism: Phycisphaerae bacterium (assembly GCA_030610965.1). Classification (GTDB taxonomy): domain Bacteria; phylum Planctomycetota; class Phycisphaerae; order SM23-33; family SM23-33; genus JAUWQU01. The sequence goes on along the minus strand of JAUWQU010000590.1, from coordinate 3,023 downwards.
CGCGCCCGGCACGACCGTCATGCCACCCACGCGCGACCGAATCGTCTCTACAAAGGGTTTCCCGCAGGAACTGGGCTCTCGGCCCACAATAAAAACATACGATCTGCCGACCGCGGAGGCACCGAGGTGGAGAGCAGGAAGCAACGGCGTTTACCGCAGAGGCGCAGAGATTCAGAGGGTGGAAGAAGAAACGAACTCCAAGGTGCAAACCAGGACCACTTTACAAGGGCCAAATCACAAGCATTAAGGTCCAAACAAGGACCAAAAAGAAAAACAATAAATTCCAAACGGGGAAATTGTCCTTCGTTTGAACCGCTCTTCCAAGCGTTCGCAGATGCTGTGCGCCACAGTTGGGAAGGGGTACACTGTGGGCATGACCGAAGACGAGGCAATCCGAGTTGCCCAAGATTTCATCCGCTCGGAGCGGATACCGGTTGGCGATGGCATACGCGTCGTAGATTTGGAGCGGCATCTTGCCGGTTGCGAAAAGGCAGCAAGCGAAGCCGCACCGGAGAGAATCCGGGCACGTGCCCAGGGCAGATTCGTTGTCTGGTTTGAAATCCCACATTCTCATGACGAGGATATCACACCGGGCGAAATTGGGGTCGAGGTCGATTCGTACACCGGCATCGCGCCTCTTGTCGAAGGCTGCCTTTGAATCGCGAGTGCCGGGGAGGCGCTACTTGAACCGTGATTCTTGTTTGTGATTTGGAACTTGGTTCTTTGGTCCTTGTTTGTTATTTGGTGCTTGTCGCTTGGATCTTGTCTGTCGCTTGTTGCTCGGAGTCTCGAACACGTCCCCTTGTTTCAGAAGCAGCCTGCTACTCCAGCAGTGACCGCAGGGGGTCGATATTGCCGACGGGGGCGAAGATCAGCCAGGCTATGTTCAGGGCAGTGACAAAGTCGTAGGGCACGGTCATTCTCGGCCACCGCCACAGGCGAATGCGAACGTGAAGCGGGGCCGAGCGGATGTCATCGACAGGCGTTCTGCCCTCGATGACCAGCCAGGTGTATCGCAATCGCCGCCAGACGGTCAGCATGGCCAGCAGCGCCTGCTGGGCCAGCAGGGCCGGCATGTTGTAGGAGAACGACGCGATGAGTATGGCGGCCGACCGCTCGCCGCGCTGCCAGTAGCCTACCCGGCAGGAGTCGATGATGTCCTCGGCGCGGGCGCGGGTGTAGGAGATCATGAAGGCGTTGAAGAACGCCAGCATGCCGGCAAGGACGAACGTGAGATTGACCGGGCTCTGGCGGGCGTAGTAGATGACGATTCCGGCGAAGACGGCGAAGTCGCTCAGGCGGTCGAGCGTGCTGTCGAGAAAGCCGCCGAAGCGGGTGGTCTTCTTGGCGATTCGGGCCACGGCCCCGTCGAGCATGTCGCAGGCGGAGGCCAGTATCAGCAGCCACGCGGCAAGGAAGGGATACGCGCCATGCCCGCCGGGGCGGATGTCGAGGCTCCAGCCGAGGCTATCCGTGCCGGCGCCGAGTGCGTAGCAGACCCCGGCGCCGAGCGTGAACACAACGCCGACCAGCGTAAGTGCGTTGGGTGTAACACCGACGCGAATGAGCCCGCGGGCAACGAAATCCCGCGCGGTTGCGAACCCGAAGCCAATTGCTCTTCCAATCATGGTCGCAGACGTCCGCCGGCTGTCCTGCCGATCTGTTCAACGGTTCAAACGCGGCGGCAGGAAGCCTGCTGCGCCGCGGCGCGGCATCACTCGGCCGGGGCTTTCCTTGGCAGCTCGACGGTCACCGAATCAGCCGGGCAGTACGTCCCCGCCGCGGGTCGCGGCTGCGGGGCGGCCTTGGCCGACGGCGCGGCCTCACCGGCGATGAACTGTTCGAGCATCTCGCGGGCCTGGTAGTCGGTGTACTGGACCGGGGGGTGCTTCATCGTGCAGGCGCAGACGGCCTCCAGCGGCCCGGCCAGGCCGCGCTGGCGTGCGAGCTTGCAGCAGCGGATGGCGTCGACGGTCTCGCCGGCGGAGTTTGGCGAGTCCTCCACGCTCAGCCTGAGTTCGAGGTTAAGCCCCACGCCGCCGAAGCCCCGGCCCTCGAGGCGAAGGAAGCAGACCTTGTTGTCCTTTTGCCACGCAACGTAGTCGCTCGGGCCGATGTGAACCTGGTCTTCGGGCAGGGGCACGTCGAGTTGGCTCTGGACGGCCTCGGTCTTGCTGACGCGCTTTGAGCCGAGGCGGGTGTGGTTGAGCATGTTCAGGAAATCGGTGTTGCCGCCCGTGTTGAGCTGGTAGGTCGCGTCGACCTTCACGCCCCTCTCGTGCATCAGCCGGGCCAGGACGCGGTGTACGACCGTAGCGCCAAACTGGGCCTTGATGTCGTCTCCGACGCACGGGATGCCGGCCCGGCGGAACCGCTCGCCCCAGACGCCGTCGGAAACGATGAACACAGGCAGGCAATTTATCAGGCTCACGCCGGTGTTCAGGCAGCACTCGGCGTAGAACTCGACCGCCTTCTGCGACCCCACGGGCAGGTAGCACATGAGGATCTCGGCGCCGCTGTCGCGAAGGAGCTTCTCGATCTCGGCCTGCGTGGCCGATGGGCGGTCGGCTACTACGAACCGCCTGTGCTCCGGGTAAGCGGCCATGTGATCGGCAACGCCGTCGAGCACGTTGCCCATCGCGACGGTCGGCCCGCCGCCGCCGGGCAGCTCGGCGAAGATCTTGGTGTTGTTGGGCGGCGCCGTCACCGCATCATTGAGAGGCCTGCCCACCTTGCGGGCGTCCACGTCAATGCCGGCCACCACGCGAATGTCGCCCGGAACGTATCCGCCCACTTGGGAATGGGCCAGGCCGACGACCTCGGCGTCCAGGCCGGGACGCATGACCTCCGCGTAGTATTGGATCCCCTGCACGAGGGAAGAGGCGCAGTTGCCTATCCCCGCAATGGCTATTCTGATCTCACCCATGACAGCCGCTTTCAATCCTCAGGCCGAGGGACTCTCACGCCGGGCACTCCCTGGCGAGTCGATGCTACTCAATATCCTGCCTAATGATTAGGGTCTT
>JAUWQU010000551.1 GCA_030610965.1 Phycisphaerae bacterium | reverse complement strand
TTCGTGGAGTTGCCGCCCTACGGGGCCGGCCGCGCGGCCTTCCTTCCGGATGGCAAGAACCTGGTCTTCGGAAAGCTCGACGATTCGAAGCTGTGGCTTGTCGAGACCCCCGTCATGCTGAGCCTCGAGGATGGAGTAGTCCGGCCCTCACCCGCCGGGGCCAGGCTCCGCGGCGATGCGGTGCTCGCCGCTTCGGAGGCAAGCAGCGAGAAGGTGAAGGTCACGGGCAACATAACGATGCGTATCTCGCAGCAGAAGGCTTTCTGCGACCTGCGGTTCGCCGTGCCAAACAGCCTCCAGGACGTCGCGGTCTCGGTCGAGAACGACACGAAGACGGAGTTCCGCGTCCGCAGGGCCATCTCGCAGTGCGCGTGCATGAAGGCGGTCAACCCGCCGACCGCCATTGGGCCGGGGCAGAAGGCAACGTTTCGGATACGGTTCCACGCCCCGAAGGATCCCATTCGGTACGCCAAGGACATCGCGCTGGTGTCGGCGGACGGGCGGGATCCGGTCCTGCTCGGCATACATGCCCGCGTGGGTATGCCGCTTACGGCCGACCCGGCCAAGGTGGACCTCGGCACGCTCGTGGTCGGTGAAGAGCGGATCGTGCCGTTCACGATCCGCAACGAGATGGACAAGCCCGTGCGGCCGGTGTACGGCACAAGCAGCCTCGCAGGCTGCGTTCCCCGTGTGCCACGGGCATCGGCCAAGCCGGGCGGGAAGGTGGTCATTCCGCTGTTCGTCCGGGCCACGGGCAAGCCGGGCAGCGAGATCAAGGGCCAGGTCCAGATACAGACTAACTGCCGGACCCAGCCGACTGTCCGATGCTCTGTGCGATACTCGGTCTCGAAGGAATACAGCATCTCCTCAGGGACGGTCGCACTTGGCACGCTTGCCCCCGGCGCCAGGCACACCGCCGACCTGCGCATAGGCCGCAACTCGCCAGGCGAAGGGTTCGTAACCGCCGTAGCGCCGGCCGGGCTCGAGAACGTCGCCATCGAGAGCCAGGCCGTCGAATATGGCCCGGACTACGCCGACGTTCACGTGACGTTCGTGGCCGGGCGCTCTCCGTGCAACCTGGCCGGCAATCTCCAGATCGACCTGACCGGCCACGGCCAGCCCGTGCTTGTGCCGATTACAGGCCGTGTCGTCTCGGGCTCTCCCGTCGCGGCCAAGAGTTCAAGGAGGACGACACCATGAGAATGTTTTTCCGCATTCATCCTCACCGCCAGACTTACCTCGCGCATCATCTCAAACGGCCACTGTTGGCTGCATTGACGGTGGTCTTGACCGGTCCGCTTTGGCTGCGCCCTTGCCCATCGCTTGCGGCGCCGGCGACTCAGCCTGCGACAAGACCTGCCGAGGCGGAGATGATCCAACTCAACCTGCCCAAGAACCTTCAGGTCAAGACGCTGGTCGAGTACATCTCGCAGCGGATGCAGATGAACATACTATATGACGAGTCGCTGGTGAAGCGCACCGTGACGGTCAACTCTCCGGCGAAGATACCCAAGGACTCGTTGATGGACCTTTTCCGGGGGATCCTCAAGATCAACGGCCTGGTGCTCGTCGACGCGGACCAGCCCGGCTGGAAGAGGATCGTCGCCAGCACGAACCTGCTGCTTACGACGCGGCAGGTAGATGCCACGGGCAAGCAGCTCGAGCGGGCCGAGCCCATGGAGGTGGTCTCGCATATACTCGAGCCCAAGAACGTCTCGGCCGACTCGCTGGCCAAGACCATCGCCACGTTCCTTACCCAGCCGGGCGGCAGCACGTTCCTGATCCCCGGCCGCAACATGATGATAATCACCGACTACGCCCAGAATCTCCGCCGGGTCCTGGACATCATCGACCTGATGGACCAGCCGGTGCCCAAGGCCGCCATACGCTTCCTGCCGGTAAAGAACCGCGACGCGGCCAAGCTGGCGGCGGAGGTCACGGCCCTGATGGCCAGGAAGCGCACCGTGGCGAGTGGCGCGGCCAAGCCCGGCCCCCTGGGGGTCACGCTCTCTGCCGAGCCGCGGACCAACCAGATCGTCATGGTCTACGTCGAGGGGGCCGAGACCGAGGCCCTCGAGCTGATAAAGCTGCTGGACGTACCGACGGACGCCCAGACCCGCACGTACGCATGCGCCTACGTCTCTCCGGCCCGGCTGGACAAGATGGCCAAGGACCTCGGCCTGATAAAGGGCGCCGAGGGCCTTTACAAGGCCACGGTCGATACCGAGGGCAACCTCCTGATAGTCACCGCCCCGCCGGAGGTCCAGGCCAAAATCGCCGACCTCAAGGCCAAGCTCGACGTCGAGCCCGACACCGTCACCCAAACATACCAGTGCCGGTTCCTTGCCCCCCAGCGGCTCGACCAGATGATGAAGGCCCTGCTGGAACACCTGCCGGGCAAGCCCCTTTACAAGGCGACGCCCGACGCCGACGGACAGATGCTGATGGTCACCGCGCCGGCCGAGGTCCACCTCCGCCTGGCCGAGCTCAAGGCCAAGTACGACGTCAAGCCCGATACGCGGACGCACACCTACCGGCTGGAGTACATCTCCCCCGGCCGGATCGACAAGCTGGCTCGGGACATCATCGAGCACGACGAGGTCAAGCCGATCTTCAAGTCCACAGTCGAGGACGACGAGGGGATGCTGATCGTCACGGCGCCCGAGCTGGTTCACGAGCGGATCCAGGGGCTTATCAAGGAGTTCGACTTGCCGGAACTCCAGGGCGAGACGTCCTACGTTCGCTTCTACAAGCTGGTGAACACGACGGCCTCGGATGTGCTGGCGACGATCCGCGGGCTGAACATCGGCCAGGCGGCCTCTGCCGAGCCGGAGATGGCCCAGGGGGATCTGTCAAAGGCCAATTCCGATGCGGCCTTCACCGGCCCCAACGCAGCTCCCGCCGCGCCGGGGGCGGAGCTGCCCAAGCCGCCGTCCTACAGGGAGCCGACTACCAGGCCGGCCGGGGCCGCGCCGGGCGGTCTCGGCAGTTATTACGCTCTTGGCAGAAACGGCGCGACCGCCGAGTCGGGAGGGGCCAGGGTCACGATCGACCAGAACACCAACAGCATAATCGTCATCGCCCCGCCGGACATCCAGAGGATATACAAGCAGCTCATCACGATGCTGGATCGCCGCAGGCCTCAGGTGATCATCGAGGTGGTGCTGGTCACGCTGGACACCTCGAACAACTTCTCGCTCGGCGTGGAACTCTCCCACGCGGGCGGGGCGGGCGACGACCGGCGGGAGCTGACGTTCACCTCGTTCGGGCTGTCCACCGCGGACCTCGACACCGGCGCCCTTACGCTGAAACCGGGCATCGGCTTTAACGGCGTGATGATTGGCGCCGACACGCTCAACGTCGTGCTCCGCGCCCTGGAGACCTCGGGTAAGTCCAAGGTCCTCTCGGCCCCGAAGATCCTTGTCAACGACAACGCCACGGCCACTCTTTCCAGCGTGTCGGAATCGCCATTTACCAGCGTGAACGCCTCGAGCACGGTGGCCACGACGAGCTTCGCCGGCTACGCCTCGGCCGGTACGACCGTTACGCTCACGCCGCACATCAGCGAGGGCGACCACCTGCAGCTCAAGTACTCTATCACGCTCAACAGCTTCACCGGCGAGGGCGGCGGTGGTGTCCCCCCGCCCCGCCAGACCAACCAGATAAGCAGCGAGGTAACCGTCCCCGGCGGCCAGGCTGTCCTCGTCGGCGGGCTGCCCAGGGCGGGCCGCCAGGCCACCGGCGCGGCGATT
>JAUWQU010000044.1 GCA_030610965.1 Phycisphaerae bacterium | reverse complement strand
AGAGGATCATCTTGCCGGCGCCCTTGCCGCCGTGGTCGTGGCATCGAACGCAATAGCGGTCCAGCACGGGCTGGCCCTCCGCCGCGTAGCCGAAGTTTCGCTCAGGCCCGTGCCACGGGCTCAGCCGGCTCGGCTCGCGCCGCAGCGCCATCGCCACCCGCCCACTGTAGGGCGGCGCCGAGAGCTTGTCCTCATGACAGCCCGCACAGCCGATCGTCTCGCCCGGCTGGAGCGTCGTGCCGCTCCGCATGGAATGCACCATCATCCCGTTGGCGTCGAGCAGTTGGAAGTACACGAACCGCCCGGCCGGCACGGCGAAGTGGGCCGAGCCGTCGGCCTCGACGGGCACGGTGCCGAGTATTCGCTTGTGGTTGTAGTGGTTCCAGTTGACGGCCACGGGGTGATGGCCGTCGGGGTCCGCGCCCGGCGTCCAGTCGCCGATGCCGTCCGGCGGGTACGTCAGCTTCGGCGGGGCCTCGACTACCCGAAGGGCCTTTACCCTGCCGCGAGCGACGCGGTCCATGAACTCGCCGATGTAGACGTTCTCGACGTAGAACACGCCCTCATCGCCGGTCGGGTCCGTCCGGTCGGCCAGCACCGGCGGCTTTTCGCGAGGCCCGAGCGGCATCGGGTCGAAGCATCCTGGCGGCTCGTGATGAAGCAGCAACTCGTTGCCGAACACGTCCACCAGGAAGATTCCCATGTCCCCCGCCGCCTTGGCCGACAGCGACCGCGAGCAGAGGAAGTACTTCTCCGAAAGCGGATACGGGTCCTCGTACTTCACGCGGACGGCCCGGAAGCTGTCGTAGCCGCCACCGATCCGCGCCAGCGAATCCCAGCCGCTCATGTGCCGCGAGATGTCCGCCGGCCAGCTACGGACGACCGGATCGAGCCCGTCGAGGCCGCGATGCGGGTCGATGACGACCATCGCGCCCCACGCCAGTTCATGCACGGCCGTGAAAACGCACACGCACCGCTGGCTGCCGGGAATCATCCTCGCATCGACGATCGCACTGGGCTGCCAGCCGTATCCGCCGTAGAAAAGCGCCTGGTTCGTGCCGTCCGGATTTGCCGTCCACAGCCCGTAGGCCGGGGCGAAGTGCTTGTCTACGTACTCCCATCGCGTGTAGAGGATCCGCCCGTCAGCCATCACGCTCGAGCGGCCCTCGAACTGCGTGTTGTGCCCGAGCTGGCGAATGTTCGCGCCGTCGGCCTCCATCACGAACAGGTTGCACATGAGGTGCCGCTGGCATGGGATGTACTTCGGCTCGCGGGTCGAACTGAAGACGATCCGCCCGTCGGGCATGTAAACCGGCTGAATGTCCGACACGCGCGGCGCGAACGTAAGCTGCCGGACGTTGCCGCCGTCGGCGTCCATCTCGTGGATGTGGTAGTCGTCTCGAATGTCCCGCCGGAGCGACAGCACGATGCGCCGGCCGTCGAAACTCACCTCCGGGTCGCGGGCGATTCCCGCCGGCAGTTCCAGCAGCGTCCGCACCTTGGCACCGCCCGCGCCGGTGAGGTCCAGCACCTTGACCGCCCCGCCGCCGCGGAAGAAACGGGTGTTGATCTCGCCGGTCTGGCACATCGTCGCCTCCGTGCCGTGATTGTTGGCGTACTGCCGGCGAGTGACGAACAGGATCGGCTGGGCAACCAGCAACGGGTTGGCCGTGAGGGCCTCGCGCCGAAGCGCCTCGAGCTTGCCGGCCGCCGCCTCGGAAGGCGCCCCGGCCTCCAGCCGGGCCAGTCGCCGAAGGAACTCCGAGCCCTTGGGATAACGCGGCCCGTAGGTGGCGGTGAGGTCCTCGATGGCCTTTCCAAGCGCCCCGGCCTCGACGGCAGACTGAGCCCAGGCACCGCGCGGCGCCGTCGCCACAACGACCAGGCAAATCGCATATCTCGCCAGAGTCTTCATACGCCGCTCCATCACGGCCCGACCGAGCCCGTGCGGAAGTGATCCTACCGTCGCCACTCATCCATATTAACCCGTCACGCCTCATGTTGGGCCAACCCGTTCTTCTCGACGACGGGTTTATCGAGTAGAATGAGCATACTTGAGGCCGCCCCATTCACGTCAGGGAGCTTCGATCATGACAATCCGCGCCGCGGTCGCCGCGATACTGCTTGCCGCTCAAGCGGGCTTCTGCGCCGCGGGTGATGCAGACCAAACCCCATCGACGCCCCCGAGGCCTGCTCGCCTCAGCGAGCAGAACAAAGCCCAACCGACCGACGCCAACCAAGCCTCCTCCAAGCCCGCCAGGACGCACGCGTGCGTCTTCGACTTCCACTGCCCCGCCAACGCCGAGTACGGCAAGAAGCTCGCCAACGCCATCCGAATGCGCCTTACACGCCACGATGACTTCGACGTGATCGACCGCCTGACCACGGCCGAGTTAGCACCCGCCCTGCCGGCCGGCACCAGCAGCGCCAAGGTCATCGAGATTATGACCAAGCGACTGGCCGTGGAGGTCGCCGTTTACGGCACGGCCGCAAAGACCGGCGCCGGCGTCCGGCTGGAGCTGCGCGGCGTGGACCTCCGCCCTGGCGCCAAACAGAAGACCTGGCAGAAGGACCTGTCCGACGACACCCAGCGGCCCGAGGCCGTCATAAGCAAGGCCGCCGTCGAGGCCGTCACTGGCGAAGACGAGTGGGTGCCGCCCCAGTACGGCGACGAGGCCGAGCCCAAACCCGCCGAACTGGGCGAGCCGGTGAACGTCAACGGCAGTTTTGACGCGCCCGGCCGCGCCGGATGGCAGGAGCCCGACAACGCCGCCAGCTTCATCGAGCCCGGCCCGACTGATCGGGGCAAGATCCTCCGCATCCGCACCGACCTCGCCCGGGCTCCGTACATCGAGTACATCCGCGCCATTCGCATGGGCAGGGCCAGCCCGGCCAGCCCGCCGAAGATCGCCACCGCCACCGGCTACAGTTGCCTCGGCGGAATGGAAGGCGTACACTTCAAGAGCGACTGGATCAAGGCCACCCCCGGCCAGCGATACTGGCTGATGGCGGACTTCGACAGGCCCGGCGCAAAGGTCTTCGTCAAGGGCTTCAAAACCACCGAGTTCGCCCTCGACGGGCTGCCCGAGAGCGTCCTGGCCGCGATGAACCAGACGGCCGAGCAGTTCGCCGAATTGCCCGAAGCCGAGCGGAAAAAGCTCGTCGCCGAGGCCGCCAAGAAAACGCCCAAGGCCTTCATCCGCGAGTGCTACCGGTGGTACCTCAACTGTCGCGGCAAGGCGGGCAAGTGGAACCACCTCGCCGCGCCATTCCCGCCACGCGGCGGCCTGCCAGCCGACGTCCAGTGGCTCCAGATTCAGATCTACACCTACTGGCCGGCCGGGACGTACAGGTTCGACAACATCCTGATGTACAAGGACCCGCGCCAAAAGCCCCCCCTGCCCGAGGAAAAACCCCGTACACCGAAAGGCTCAGATAAATGACCCGCACGAGCGCCGCGACCGCCGCGTTTGTAGCTCTTGTTTGCATGGCCCCGGCTGCCGCGCCTGGCGCGGACGACACTTCCCCGGCCGCGACGGCCGCGACGGTCGCTGCGCATGCGGCGCTGGCCGACTGCCCGGAGATCGTCTTCATCAAGCGCCACCACATCCGCAGGCCGTTCGGCATCGGCACGATGTACGCCTGGAACTGCTACTCGCCTGGGGGCGGCATATACGCGTTCGATCCGCGACACCCCGAGCGGCCCCATCGCGAGATATTCCGCCGCGACGACGGCGTGATCTTCAACATCGAGCTGTCTTACGACGCCCGCAAGATACTCTTCTCGTGGATGTCCCTGGCCAAGGGCGCTCGCGACTCGTTCCACGTCTACGAGATCGGCATCGACGGGCAGAACCTGCGACAGATCACGACCGGGCGATACCACGACGTCAGCGCCATATACCTGCCCAATGGTGACATCTGCTTTTCCTCAACCAGGAGCGAGTCCTACTCGATGTGCCAGCCGGCGCCCGGCTGCGCGCTTTTCGTCATGAAACCCACAGGCCGGAACATCCGCCGCATCGAGTTCAGCACGCTGGGCGACTACTCCCCGGCCGTCATGGCCGACGGCACGCTCCTGTTCATGCGATGGGAGTACAACGACCGCAGTATCTTCACTCGTCAGAGCCTATGGACGATCAACCCCAACGGCACGTCGGTGAGGCTGTTTTTCGGCAACACGCTGAGCTGCCCGAACGTCTTGTGGCAGGCCAGGCAGATTCCCGGCTCGGACAAGGTCGTCTGCACGATGGCGCCACATCACGGCACACCCTCCGGCGCGATCGGCGTAATCGACCAGCGGCTGGGCCTGGAAAACCCCGCCGGAATCACGAACCTGACGCCGTCGATCAAATGCCCCGTCAGCACGGACGGCCGCTGGCAGCCCGGCGACGCGCAGCACCCATGGGCGTACATGGACCCCTGGCCGCTGGATGAAAAACGCCATCTGGTCGCCTACGGCGGGCCCGCGCCCAAAAAGGGCCAGCAGGGCCGCTACCGGCTGGTGCTGCTGGAGCCCGGCGAGAAACGCACGATGCTCTGCGAGGACCCGAACTACTCGTGCTTCAACCCTATCCCCCGCCAGGGGCGAACCAAGCCGCCGGCCCTGCCCGGTCTGGGTGAGTCCGAGGAAACCACCGGCATGTTCGTACTCCAGGACGTCTATCGCGGAATGACCGGCGTCCAGCGTGGCACGGTGAAGAGGCTGCGAATTCTCTCGCAGGTGGCAAAGCCCTGCAACATGCGTGGCAGACGCGCATACGACCACGACCCGCTCGTCGGCAGGGGCACGTACAACGTCAAGCACAACTACGGCACGGTGGCCGTCGAGGTCGACGGCTCGGCATGCTTCAAGGCGCCCAGTGGCGTCGAACTCTACTTCCAGGCCCTCGATGCCAACGGCAAGGAACTCTGCCGAATGGGCTCGGTAACCCAGATAATGCCCGGCGAAGTGCAGGGCTGCGTCGGCTGCCACGAGCCGCGAGACTCATCCGCCACCACCACCCCCCACCCAGTGGCGATAACGCGCAGGCCAAATGAGATCACCCCTCCGACCTGGGGCGCCGGAACAGTGGACTTCGTCAAGCACGTTCAGCCAGTGCTGGACCGCCACTGCACAAGCTGCCACAGCGGACCACACCCAAAAGGCGGCATGGATCTCTCGGATGACAAGGCCCGGTTGTTCAACATGGCCTACACGAACCTTGCACAACCCAAGTGGGCGAGCTTTTACTGGGTAAACACAGCCGACACAGCCATCTTCACACCAATGACCAGCGGATCATACGTCAGCGGCCTGACCAAAATCATCGAGTCCCGCCACCAGAAGGTGAACGTCGACGACGCGGGCCGGCGTGCCATCTACGCCTGGATCGACACCAACGTGCCCTACTACGGCACCTACGAGAACACCCGCCCCGGCACCGCAGGTTCGCGCGACATCTGGACGGGCGCCTGGTTCGGTGAGGTCATGCGCCTTCTCAAGGCCGGCAAACGGACCAAGAAAGGCGAGGCGTACATCAACCTCACGCATCCCGAGTGGAGCAGCGTCCTGGTGGACCACCTGCCGAAAGACGCCGGCGGGCGCGGAATCGAGCCGACATTCACCGGCCTCGACGACCCGGACTACCAAGCCATCCTGGCCGCCATAAAGAAGGGCCAAAAGGCACTGAACGACAAGCCGCGAGTCGACATGCCCGGCGCCACACCGGTGCCCTATCCGCCGGACTTCGGCAAGCTCTACACCGGCTTCGCCGGCCCGTGACTGTTCGTAGTGTGCCCGGCATATCCGCCATGATAACACCTTACGGCGTCACTACGAGCCGCCCGGCCCGCCCGCGAAAACGAAACTTGCCGACGCCACAAAACTTGACACCCCGGCCGAACACGGCGATAATGTTCAGGTCGATGCCCAGAGCATCGCAAAGCATGCGGGCGTAATTCAATGGTAGAATGCCAGCTTCCCAAGCTGGACGTCGAGGGTTCGAATCCCTTCGACCGCTTCCATAAGCCCCTTAAACACAGGGGTTTATTTTTTAGCCAGTAGTAATAGGGCTAATTGCTGGCGATTATTCGCCTCAGTATCGCCTCAGTATGGGGCCTATTCCCTGTCTTTCCTGGGCCTACCCCTTCGACGCACTTGGTCCCCTTTTTCCCGAACACGATCGAGATCCTCCCTCTTGAACACAAGCCGTCCACTGATCTTCGTTGGGTGCAATGCGCCTTTCTTGATTAGACGCTGCAAAGCCATGTCAGGCCTCGCGAGCCCAAGACGGTCAAGACCGAGGTACGCAATTGCCTCCTTGGACCAGAACTCCGTCTGCCCGGTGAAGTTCTTCATCGGTCGATCCGCTTCTCCAGGCGCCATCTTGCCGGCCACCGCTTCGCCCGCCGTCTGGGCGTTCAGTCGTTCTTGCAGACTTTGCTTCAGCCGGGGCAATTCCGAATGACGTGCAGCGTCGCTCTCACACGGTGGGACCGCGACGCCGAACCGTCTGAACACGCAGCCGAGAATCAGGTCGTGGTGCTCACCGAGACTCCCGAAACTTCGATCAAGTAGCCTGCGCCCGCCATGGGCAGTTCCCTGATCCCCCGCAGGCAGTGACGGCACAGGCATGGGCGTCGGGTCCGTGATGGACCGAGGCTGGCGGTCTGCTGCCAGCTCCGACAGGCCTACAGCTCTTCGGAAGTCGTTCTCCGCCTGCAGGTCTGTCAGGTCGTGGGCAGCAAGATCCTTCAGGACGGAGTTAACGAAGCCCACGTCAAGCCGCGGCGTGGTCCGATAGCAGAACCCGGCGAGAAGCACGCCAAGCCTGCTGACGTCCAGGGAACTGAGTGCCCCCGCGCTCTTCATCAGTGCTGCATCCAAGGCCCTGATGGGAATGGAGGCTACGTGGTAGACCACGTTGTGCTCCAGGGCGAGCCTGGGTTGGAACGGCGTCCCGCTGCTGTCGAGCTGCTCGTCGGGATAGTCTTCGTGTTCACGACGCTCCCCGCGATGAGCAGCACGCTCTTCAATGCCCTCCGACGACGTCCACCACCCTCCGTCACCAAAGCGTCCGATGAGTTCGCCCAGGGCCATGCGGGTCTCGCCAGATAGATTCAGGTGTTTCGCCTTCGCCGCCTCATGCAGGATCAGCACGAGCCGATCCACTTCATCTGCCGCGGTTGTCCAGAGCTCATGCCGATCCTGAAGCACGGCCAAGTACGCGAGGGCATGCGCCTTCTGCCCGAGCCAGCCGCTGTAGAAGGCGAGCAGTCGAGGATTGTACGCGAGTAGTTTGTAGTCGTGGAGTTCGCTCAGCATGTCTCTTCTCCATGTCATTTGCTGCGTCGATAGTTGTAGCCGCATCGGTCAGACGCACACCATCCAAGTGGTTGGATGTTAGCACTATGCCCAACGCGGCAGTTCAAGGCTAAGGATTTCAATTCGGAAGTTACTATCGCTGCCCCCCGGCCCCGCCCAGCCTCTGTTGCTGCTTTCGAAGGGGCGGGGCGGGGTACATCGATACGGCCTGGGACGTAAGGATGCCCAGCTACACACGGTCAAAGGCCCAAGGCAGGGCATCGCCAGGAACCTTCAATCGGTTCTGCTCAAAGCCACACGACGCCGGCACCATCCTTCTTTATCGCTCGAGCGTGTTCCGGCAGGAGCCGGCTGGGATACAGCAGGAATCGCAGCTTCGAGATATCCGAGTGCTCCCGCACACTCCGCTGGGTGTTGGCGATCAGGTCCACGACGTACTGGGACCAGGACGGGCGATCCTGCATCTGGGCGACGGCGGCGGCCTCAGACACGAAGCCATTGGCCTCCACCTCCTAAGGCGAGAGCCGCCAGCTACCAGGGACATCAGAATCGCAGAATTCTTTCGCCTTCGCCGAGCCCGGATACCGTTGGCCATGCGACAGGGACAGGGCCTCGCCATATTTTCTGTCCAGAGCGATAGATACGCATATCCGTGCTGGACGCCGAGGTGGTACATGCGTACAATGCTGGCCAAGCTTCAGGAAAGGGAGACCATGAGTGAAGACCCTGGGCGTTCAGATTCAGGTATGGACGCGCCGGCCACCGTTGGGGAAGTAACCATCGCCCTGCGAGGCATTCGCCAAGGCAACAATGAGGCCACGGAGGATCTCTTCCGGCTGGTTCGGCAAGAGCTCGTCGACAAGGCCACCAAGTTGCTGCGCGGCCACCGAGTCGTGCAGTCCATGGAAGAGGCAGATGACATTGTTAATGAACTGTGGCACAGGCTTTCGCGGGCGCTGCTGCCTTGTGATCCCCGAAACAGCAGGGAGTTCTTCCGCGTAGCCAATCACAAGATGCAGATGCTCCTGATAGACCTGTCGCGCAAATACAGTGGACCCGCTGCCCGGGTCCTCCGCGTGTCCCCGCGAACCCTACCGGACATAGGCGGGAAAGGACCTGGCTGGTCTAATGCCCCACCCAAGCCAGGTGTCGTCACCTGGATTGGCGACACCGAGGAGGTCCACCTGCTCCTCATGGCCATTGCGCGTCTGAACGACGAGGACCGCGAACTGGTTCAGCTCAGTTATTTTCAGGAATTGACAGCCCCCGAAATCGCCGGAATCCTGGGGAAATCGGAGAAGACGGTCGACAGGGATCTGGCGAAGGTCAGGCAGAAGATCGCGATGCTGATGAAGGAAATCTTTGCCCAACCCGAGGAGGATGAGGATGACCAGCCCACTTGAAAGCCCTGAGTTCGAGGCCAAGCTCGACAAGATGCTCGCGCTGTTGGAAGCCGGCCAGGAAGTGGACTTGGCGGAGCTCGCCGGGGGGAATCCCGAGCACCAAGAAGGCTTGGTCCGAGCCATGGAGAACTACGGCGACATCGGTTCCCGCCAGTGGCGATCCATGGCGGGCACTTCGAAGAAGAAACAACGCGCCCGCCGGCTGCTGGACGATCACCCCGAATTCGATGGCTACCGCCTGACAGGCATCCTGGGCGAGGGCGGCTGCTCCGTGGTGTTCGCCGCCGAGGAATTCGGCCCCGTCAAGACCATGGGCGAAGACATTCGGGAGCACACCGAGGTCGCTATCAAGGTCTTTACGAGCGACAGCTACAAGGATTCCCTGAAGAAGGAATACGCCTCGCTCAAGATCCTGGGCAAAGCGGAGTCCATACCGGACATCTACCGTTATGGGGAGGTGGATGGCCTGCCCTACCTGGTGATGGAAAAGGCCCAGGGCTCTTCCCTCGACAAGCTCCTTGAGCCCGACGCGCCGCTGCCTCGCTTCAGGGCCGAGAAGATCCTGCTGGGAATTTGCCGGGCGCTTGTGGATGTGTCGCGACACGCCAGCAGCAATCTCAACCGCAAAGACATCATTCACGGGGACCTGAAGCCCCAGAACGTGGTCGTCTCGGACGATGACGAGGTGATGCTCTTGGACTTCAGCATCGCCATGCTGCGGGCTCCGAAGGCAGGCAAGCTGGGCGAGAACACCCTCAGCTCTTCGATCGGCTACACACCGAACTACGCGTCGCCCGAAGTCCTTGTCGACAAGCCGTGCCAGAGGATAACCGTAGCCAGCGACATCTTCCAGATCGGGCTTATCGGGTATAGGCTCTTCACCGGCCAGGAGTATTGGGAAGTGAGCAGCGAGAAACGGCAAACCGCGCTGCAAGATATCCCCGGGGATATGGCGGTCGCCCTGAAAAGGGCGTTGAACTGGGATCCCGAGTGCCGGTTCCGCTCCGCAAAGGCCCTGCTGCGGGTGCTAAAGCCGGGGCCTGTCTCGCGCGTGATGCATAGCAGCACCATGGCATGGTTCGCAGCGGCAATCGTCCTTGCCGTTGTCGTGGTCCCCACGTGCCTTGCCTGGAAGTGGAAAGGGCAGAACGACGCCCTCAGCGCGGAAATCGTCGCCCTGAAGTTGGACCGGCAATCGCAGGCTGACAAGTTCACTGGCCAGATAGCCACACTCAAGGCCACGAATTCGCAACTTTCCGATGACCTAAAGACGGCGAAAGAAGCGCTGGTCAAAAAAGGCGCTGAGCCAATCGAGCGTTGGCTGATTCGTTCGATGTACAGGGAATTCAAAACCCAGCAGGCAAAGCCAAAAGACGTTATGGACGAGTGCGAAACTTACCTGGATAAGTTCGAGGAAGTGGCGTCTGCCAAAGACTATGCCAAGGTACAGGCCATTCACGACTATTTAGCGAAGGCCAGGGCCGGCATCCGTGTAGAGATCAGGCCCTGGCACCTGTACGAGAAGAATTCGTGGGGAACCTACAACCTTATGTTCAAGGTCTTTCACAACGGCAAGCTTGTCTACGAGAGCACGAACTACGAAGTGGACGACCACCAGCAGTTGGATGGTAAACCGATATCACTCCAGTGGCATCCTTTCGATATCACGGAAATCCAGCTCATAACTGACGGCACGATAACCAGAAAGATCATCAAGGGACTTAATGGATGGCGCCTCTTTCAGACGCTCTCAACAACGAAGAGTCCCCTGCTGACGATACCCGAGGCAAGCACCGACCCGTATGGGAAGTTCTTTTACGCCGTCGCTGTACATGAAGAGATGCCGACGCCGCCACCGTTGCCGTGACAGAGCCGGCGGGCCTTCCAGGCATTCAAGCTGCATGGACCCAGTAGTGGCCTGCTCAGGATGAGCCAGGACGCCAGCCTCGATGAACTTCGGCCGGAACTCGTGGACGAAGTAGATGATACCTCTGCTGCCGTGGATGATGGACATCCACACCTCGGAGCGGATCTGCTGGGGCGTGGCGATGGCCGGCGGGTTGCCAATGTGCATGCACTCGATGCAGTTCCAGACGACCTTCCTGATCCTCCAGCAGTTATCCTACTACCTGATTTCGCCCGACGTGACACAGGCGTGATCATAAGACTGACATCGCTGCCCCCGGTCATCGTACAGACGTCGCGGGCTAAGGTCCCAGCGCGGCTTTC
>JAUWQU010000264.1 GCA_030610965.1 Phycisphaerae bacterium | reverse complement strand
CTACAGGCTTCAGGCTACAGGCTTCAGGCAACAGAAGAGGCTACAGGCTTCAGGAGAAGAAACAGTGGCCGGCAGTCGCGAAGCTCCCGCCGTTTTTGCTACGCCTGAAGCCTGAAGTCTGAAGCCTGAAGCCTCTGTCTCGCGGGGCATTGTGTGCATCGGCCGGGTAAAGCGCAGGCTGTCAGAAAGGAAGGTCGGTCACACTGCATTCCCTCCTTGTGCAGCAGGGCGGTGACGGCGTAGAAACAGGCGTAGTATGTCCTGTTGACGGCGAAAGCCTGATGGCCCGCCTTGAAGTTCCAAATCCGCCGAAGCCAGCGCGTCGTCCGCCTTGGCCATCCAGAGGGCGGTCAGTCTCACTTGGTCTTCCGGTTGCGTCATACTTCGCACCCATCACGGTCCACTTCATGGTGGATCGGCAAGAGGCGCAGCAGGCCGGTTTGCCACTCCTGCTCCCACGCGACGACGGACGTGAGCGTAAGGTCGCTGGAAAGGCCTGCCTCAAAGACAAGCTCCGATATCTGACTCCGCAAACCGCGATTTACCGGGCAGGTTGTCAGGACGAGCAGGTCGATGTCCGAATCGGCCCTGGCCGTACCGCGGGCCTTCGAGCCGAACAACACGACCCGGCCGACCGGCAGGTCATGCTTGAGGCGGGCGGCGACCTCCCGGATCGCGGCACGTTCGTTTGCGTCGAGATGGATTCGCTCAAGCGTCTTCATGGCTGCCGGTCCCTGCTGCTATGAGCCAACCACTATAGTATACGCAACTTGCGGGCCTGACAAGACCGGGCTGGAAAGCCCTGGCAGCCCGTTTAGAAAGCTATCTCTGCTGCGAGCGGCCTGGTTTCCTGCGCGTCTGCGTCAGCATTAAAAGTCCTCAACAAAGCTAAGGCTTTGCCTGCGGTTTCTTCCTTGATGCTCGAAATCCCGGCGCGCTCTCGCGACGAGATCCATTTCTAAACGGACGGCTAGCTGGGGTTGTTGCGGCGGGCCCAGGATGCGGCGTCCCAGGGCGGCGCGGCCGCGAGGCTGGCGGGCCTGGTTGCGGGCCTGCCTGCGTGCTTGCCCGGATAGCGGCCGAAGCCCGCCAGCGTCGCCAGCCCCAGCGGCGGAAACAGCGAATACTTCAGCGCCCGAAAAAACGGAGAGACCGCCTCCGTCAACGCCGGCAGGATCATCTTCACTTTCATGGGATTTCCCCTTCTTCGCTTTCAGAATCCCCAGTCGTTCACGGGATTTCCTCCTCCTCGGGCGGGACGTAGGTTTCCCAGGTCTTCGCGGCCCGGACCAGCACGACGTGGACAATCAGCAGCACGAACCCCACAAACGGTGCGGCGGGGACATAGAGCAGCAGCAACGCCATCGCCAACGCAATCAGGTCGATGGATGGAGCGTTGGCCATAGGCAAACCAGCGCGAATGACTTGTCGGGCAAACACCCATGCGAATCCGGTCAAGTAGGTCAGGCATACCAGTGCCAGTACGGCGACCGGCACAAGGGAGGTCGGCTCGCGGTAGATTGACAGATCGCGGTTGACTATGCTGCGGAACCACAGCGTCATGGCCACCCAGGAGCACAGCGCGAATACCGCGCCGCAGGGGGTGAATGTCATGAGCTCCAGCAGATTCGCGTCGTCAGGGGGTCTCATTTCGGTTCCCAGGAAGAACGTGAGCAACAGCATCATCAGGACGGGCCAGTAGCATAGACCGGAGATAAAGCTTGCGGCCAATCCGAATTGTGCCGTGCGTGCGGCGTGGCGAAGCAGGCGCACCAGCCGCACGATCATTCGCGTCTGCCGGATCGCGTACAGTAGCAGCAAAGGCACCATAATGAGCATGAAGCACGCCATCAGCATTCCCCTCTGTCATCCCACCACCGGCGGCAGCGTTGTCGGCGGGGTCGGTGTTTTTTGCGGGATCGGCGGGATCGGCGGGATCGGCGGAGTCGGCGGGAGGATCTGCCTGCTGGCGAAGACTTCGTGCCAGTCGAGCCGGCCCGTCGCCTGCATCAGCACGAACAGCGTCACCACCGCGCAGATAGTCACGGTAAGCCCCGTCCGCCCGACCCAGAAGAATGCGTACGAGAAGCCCACCAGGTACACCAACTGTGCGGCCCCCGCGTAGACGACCGCAAACTTCACGCCCACCACAAGCCGAAGGTACGTCACCACGAGCAGCACGCTTACGGCCGCGGAAATCCAGAACGCCGAGTGGATGTTCATCACATCGGCCAGGTACGACAGCAGGATGTGGAACGCGAAGAACCCCGCCGCCACCAGCAGCAGGTGCATCGGGTGCAGAGGGATGGCCTTTAGCACCACGACCGCCAGCAGCACGGTGAAGAAGAACGCCAGGCTCACCGGGGCGAACAGGCTCATCCGCGCCACGATGGGTCCGGCGTTGGCTCGCCGCGGCATGGCGATGCCCATCGACTGCCGCGTGATGAGGTTCTCGGCCTGCCAGACGGCCTTGGTCCAGTCGCCGTCGTCGTGGGCGGGCGTCGTCGGGCTCAGCGTACCGCGCGGGTAGTCGATGTCCGCGAAGTCCGTCCGGGCGGTCAGGGAGAACTCCGTGAGCTCACGCAGGCTTCCCCCGGCCGCGACCACGAGTTTGTCGTCCTGCGTCTGCATCTCGGGCAAATCGCCGGGCGAGTAGATCCACGCGTTCTGCCCGCCGGTGATGTAGTGCACGGTCACGACGTGCTCGACACTTCGATCGATGGGAATCACCAGCCAGCCCGAGGCCCTGTCGTGCAGCGTCACGGAATTGCCGTCTACCTCGGCCGACAGGGCATGGTATGTCGAGGCGCCGTCCGGCAGCGGAAACAGGAACACGCCGTCATTGGCCGCGCCTTCGGTGGCGCCCGCGCCGCCGGCCGGGGCGGACGACGCGGCCAGGCGGTACTCGCCGCGGAAGTTCACGTCGAACGCGCTGAACCACAGCAGGCCCTTGTAGCGGTGCTGGTGTTTCATGGTGGCCGAGATAGTGCTGGCCACCGGCTCGGCCGAGCCGGTGGCCTTACGCTTGTCACGCACAGAATAGGCGGACCACGGCGAAGTCTGCACCAGCACTTCCGGCCCCCAGAGGCTGGCCATCTCGGCCGCCAGGGACTCATCCAGGTTGTCCGTGCGGTTCTGCACAGTAGCGCCCAACACAAGCCAGCCAAGGCTCGCACCTGCAAACACCAATGCGATAGCAATCACTCGTAATGCGGTCATGGTATATCTCCTTCGCTTTCAGATTCGTTCCCAGAAGCCCCCATCGCCACCCGCCTGCCTGGCGGCGCGCACCTGTGCTACGTGGATCAGCATCAGCACGAGCCCCGCAAGCGGTGCGGTGGGGATGATGAAGGCCAGCACGTGTGCCGCGGCCAGCATGGCGGTCATCGTCAGCCCGCTGGACGCACCGAACATGCTTGGCAGGGCGCCCGCGAGGTAGCCCAGGTACGTGACCGAGAACGTCGCGGCCAGCAGGGCCAGGCAGACCACCGGCGCAATCCCTCGCCGCTCCCGGTAGAGCTTCTCCGGCTCGACGAGCAACGTGGACATCCAGACCGCCAGGCCCACCCAGGCGTACGCGCCTATGAGAATCCCCTCTTGCCCAAGGGTCTCCAGCAGGCCCGAACGGCTCGCCGGGCCTGCAATCGCGGCGAGCACGCCCTGGTAGAACATCAGCTCGAACCCCGGCGCGACGATCAGCCAGATGCCGAAGTTCCTGGCCAGGCCCGACGATATCGCCTGCCCGCGCCGGCCGATCAGCATCAGCATCCGACCCAGAGTGATGCCCTGTGCCACCAGGAGCACAAGCGGCAGAATCAGGTAGATCATTTCGTCAGGCTTAATCGGCATTGTTCCTGCCTCGAACGTCCCCGGCCGGCCCCCCCCCTTCGGCCGAGGTCGCGCGGTCATTTCGCTTTGGTGAGTATTCCTTCCAGAAGCTTTACGTAGTTGGCCAGGGCCTTTCGGCCCTTGGGTGTCTGGGCGACGGTCGTCAGCGGCTTTCGGCCTTGGAAGCTCTTGTCGATGCGAACGAACCCCGCCCGCTCCAGGGCCGACATGTGGGTCGAGAGGTTGCCGTCGGTAAGCCCGAGTTGGGCCTTGAGCTCTTTGAAATCCAGCGACTCCGCGCCCGCCAGCGCAGCCATGATTGCCAGGCGCGTCCGCTGGTGGATCGTGTCGTCAATCAGGTTGTGCGGATGTTTAGCCACGATTATCGATAACAAGATGCCTCACACAGAGGGCGCGGAGGTCGCGGAGAAAAGCGGAGGGCAATGCATTTCTCATCTGGGTTCCTCTGCGTCTATCTTTGCCAAGCATTTCCTTCTTCTCTCTGTGCCTCTGTGTCTCTGCTCTGAAAAGAAGGTCTTAGCTCATAGCTCTTAGGTCTTAGGGTGGCGGAGTCTTGCTCCGGCTCTTGTCGTCAGCCAGGCTTGGCTGCCGGCGAGCCCTATGACCTAAGAGCAAAGACCTATGACCTCTTCTCATGTTCCTGGGTGAGCCTGGGGCTCATGTGCGACTGCGGTAATCTTTCTTCTCTTCACCCGCCGTGGCGGACCCATACTGCCAGGCCGTAGACCAGGTGAAAGCCGCCAAGCGTCACGCCGAGCGACCAGTAGGTGTGAGGCTGAAGCCACAAGGCCGGCGCCAGGCCCGCCGCCAGGAACGCTGCGCCGAGCAGCCGTACCTCGACGGGGCTGAACAGCCCGACCTGCCACAGCGCCAGGCCGTAGCAGAGCATCCATATCGTCGGGATCAGGCCCCACTCGTTGGGGCCCCAGCCGGCGTACCACCGGTAGGCCAGAATCAGCGTCAGGCCCACGCCGGCGACGAATGGCGGCAGGATGGTCAGCAGGATCCGCTTCTTGACGGCCGACCAGAACGGCATGTTCTGCCGGAGTTCCCGCAGGCGCGTGCAGATGACGGCCCCGGCGAACGCGACGGCCAGCACGCCGCCCCAGACGATGACGTTGAATTTCATAGCCGTCACCGGCCTGGTTCGCCAGGCGCTGCTGATGGCGTAGTCCGCCGCCACCCCAGCCAGGGCGGCCAGGCCCGCGAGGATTCCCGACAGCCCGCTCATCGTGGAGTATCGCACCGGCCTTTCCATCAACTGCCGGATGACCTTGAGTTCCCGCGCGGCTTTGTCTGCATTCATTTTCCAGAACCTCGAACCGGGTTGCCCATTATGCTTTGTACTACAAAGTACTTTGCACTAAGTCGGCACAAAGTTCGAGAGAAATCGGTTTTTTTGGCAGAAATGTCGGCTGCTTCCGGCCGAATGCGAGGAAGGGCAAATGCCTAAGATGCCGAATGTTCAATGCTCAATGTCCAACAACCGATGGGCTTGGCGACGGCGTCCGGTTCGCCTCCGCCCAGTGAACCATTGAACATCCGGCATCTGGCACTTAGCATTTGGCATTGAGCATTAAGGGAGTTCCTGATGGACTGCAAGAAGGCCGAGAACGCCGAGAACTGCGCCTGCACGTACATGTCCTGTTCCCGCCGCGGGGCCTGCTGCGACTGTCTGCAATATCACCTGGCCAGCAAGGAACTGCCCGGCTGCTGCTTCCCGCCGGAGGCCGAGAAAACCTACGATCGCAGCTTCCGCAACTTCGCCAAGGCCTGGAACCTGTGAATTATCGGCCTCTGCCAGAAGCGCATCGCGGCCGCCGGCGGCAGGATTGGCAGGTATGTCATGCAGCTACATAGTGTTGTGCATCGTGGAAGCCTGAGCGGCCGCGGCAATAGTGCGGTGGGGCATTGACCAAACGCGGTTCCTGGTGTATAATTATGGTAGTAGAGGTGGCCGTGAGTTGGCTCGGCCACCGCATGGAGGCCTTTTCGCCGTGGATAGCTCATCCGGCCGCGAGAGGGAAGCAAATGTTTCGTACGACGTATAGACTGTCTTTGCTCTTGCTGGCGACCTTTCTTACCTTGACGTGGACGGCAGCGCCGTCGCGCGCGGTAGTCGGAGGGATCATCGACCTGTCGGTGTTTTCCGACCCCGCCAGCCCGTACTACGGGATGAATTGGGGCTACAACTATCACACGGGGGGCGGCACGAGCACGGCGATC
>JAUWQU010000801.1 GCA_030610965.1 Phycisphaerae bacterium | reverse complement strand
GGTTCATCGGGCCGGTAACGTTCACCGGGCCTGTCATGGGTACGTAGTTGCCCGTGGTTGGGCGTCTCACGAATACTCGTTCGGGGCCGATACTCCCGCCGCCGCCTTCCCGCTCGAGGGTCGTAACGGAAGCCACGACGCCGCCGTGAAGGCAGTTTGCGGTGACGTGGACCTTCAGTTGGCTGGGCGAGTTATGGATGCCTGGCTGGGGTACGCTGCCCAGGTCCAGCGTAGTGGGCGAGACGCTGAAGTTGACGTATCGCTGGATAATCGGTGCGGCCTGGACAATTGGAGCGGCCAGGGCCAGCACCGCCAGCGGGAAAAATAGGGACGCTAACCATTTTCCGCCTCTTGGCATCTCCGTTGAGTGAGGAACATAGGGCGAAAAATGGTTAGCGTCCCTATTTTTCCTCCTTCGTCGGCCGAGGGTTGCTATGCCCATCCCGGCCAGAAGAATCAGCGTCCCCGGCTCGGGGATGGGATCGCCGCTCGGGGCCAGTGAAGAGGCGGAGGCCCCGAAGTTGTCAATCAGAACTTGCAGGTCGTCGTAGTCGACGTCGAAGTCGAAGTCGAAGTTTCCCTGCAGCCAGGTCGCGCCGGAAACCATGCCGATGTTGCGTTTCAGGCTTATGTAGTCGGCGGCGTCGACGACCGTGTTGCAGTCGACGTCGCCCGGCAGCCAGTTTGGGTACGCGCCGGCGACCTGCCATGTGCCGGCGACAATATCCCAGTCCAACTCGCCGGGGCCGGTGCAGACGATGTCCCAGTTGCCCACGCGAACGCCCTCCAGATAGGTCTGGTAGTGAAATATCGGACGAGTGGCCTGCCGATCGCCGGCAATCCAAACGGAGAAGGCCAGGAACTCGTAGCCGTCCGCCGGCCCGGAGGCCGTGGCGAAATTGGGGTACTCGCCGCTCGGCGGCGTCCAGGAGGATGGGAACATCTGCTCCCATTGCTCGGCCTCGGGGGATTGGTTGCCCTCGGCGTCGGGCCCGCAGAAGGCCGTCATCGCGGGGAAGGCGAAGCGGTAGCCGGGGGCCGTGAGAACCTGAATAAAGTCGAAGCCCCCGGGCTCGGAATCGGCCAGGGGAACGTACCACGCATCGTCGGCCGACGCCGACGCCTGCGGCAGCGCCGCGACGAAGGCCGACAGGCACACGATCAATACCCGGTTACCAGTTAAAAACCTCATTTGTCCCATCCTCCACTACCCAAAAAAGCCCATCAGCCGCCGGCCTGCGCGCATGCCCGACGTGCCGGCCAGGCGACATTCGGAAGCTTGTCCCAGCAGGGCCGTAAGGCACGAGGAGTTCGTCTCTCCCGTACACCCAGCAGTTAAGCCAGCCCTGCCCTTCATCTCCACCGCTACCCCAAGCAGACCCTGCAAGCTTGGAACCATAGTACCGCGCTTCCGGAATCTGTCAATATAAAAAACCGTAAATTGACGCCTCCCTCAGAACTTCGTGAGGTAGGAATAGTTCTCGTAACATCCTAAAATAAATGCGGTTATATCGGTTTTTCTCTTGACTGGCCCTCGACGCAAGCTAGATTATATTACATCATAAGTCATTGCTTGCACGGAGGTCGGCAAGAATATGCGATACGCCGTCGATCCTCGACATTGGGCATTCTGGTGTGGGCGCATAATGGTGCGGAACCCGCGCCGCGGGGGGGCATTGAATAGATGACGGAAAGTCCCCGAGCCCACGCTCGGGCAGAAAGGAGCATCTCATGGACGACAGGCGGATTACTCGGCGCGGATTTCTGGGCGCGCTTGGCGGCGCGGCGGCCGCTGGGGCGGCGTTTACGATTGTCAGCCCGCACGTGCTGGGCGGGCCGCGGAGGCTGGCGCCCAGCGACAAGCTCAACATAGCGGGCATCGGCGTCGGCGGCATGGGGGCGACGAACCTGCGGAACATGCCCAGTGAGAACATCGTCGCCCTGTGCGACGTGGACCACCGCCATGCGGCCGGCACGTTCAAGCGGTATCCCAAGGCCAAGGTCTACACCGACTATCGCAAGATGCTGGAAACGCAGAAGGACATCGACGCGGTTCTCGTGGCCACGCCGGACCACACGCACGCGGTCATCACGATGGCGGCGCTGAAGGCGGGCAAGCACGTGTATTGCCAGAAGCCGCTCTGCCACGACGTGTACGAGGCCCGCATGCTCGCCAAGGCCGCCAAGGAAGCGGGCGTCTGCACGCAGATGGGCATTCAGGGCCATTCCACCGAGAGCATCCGGCTGATCTGCGAGTGGATATGGTCCGGCGCGATCGGCGAGGTCCGCGAGGTGGATGCGTGGTGCAGCCTGTCGTATTACCCGTTCGGGCACGCATACTGGTCCAGCAGGTTCTCGCGGCGACCCAAGGACACCCCGCCCGTGCCGGACAAGCTCGACTGGGACCTGTGGATCGGCCCGGCCGCCATGCGGCCTTATCACCCGGCCTATCACCCGGCCGTGTGGCGGTGCTGGTGGGACTTCGGCTGCGGGATGATGGGCGACCGCGGTGCCCACACCCTCGACCCCGTTTTTTGGGCCTTGAAGCTCG
>JAUWQU010000045.1 GCA_030610965.1 Phycisphaerae bacterium | reverse complement strand
CTGACCAATCATCGACGCGCTGCTCTCGTGGCGAGGGCACAAGACGAACGCATCGTGTCCGCTTCCCAAGCCGGAGGCAGAACAGTTGCCGCGCGCAACCGATGACGAGCCGACCCGGTAAACCGCTCTTGAGGCATCGAGCCGAAGGAGGCATTCCAGCAGCTTCTCGACGAGTTGTCCGCCGGCCTGCGGGCTGTCCCAACCAGAAGAATCCAAACCCTTCCGAAGGGGCAACAGCACGTTGACGCCTCGTGGGTCCTCAGCTATTCTGGTAGCAATGTCAATTCCACGGGGACAAGCCTGGTCGCGGCGAGGGGTGGAGCGGGACGCCCATAACCACAAGCTCGGAAGGCTTGGGGAGAAGTTCGTCGTAGAATTCGAGAAGCGTCGGCTGGCGGAGTTGGGGCGGGATGACCTGGTCGGCAAGGTCGAGTGGGTGGCTGATACCCGCGGGGATGGGTTGGGGTTCGATGTCCTGTCTTTCGACGAACACGACGATTCGGAGCTCTTCGTCGAGGTCAAGACGACCGGCTTGGGCAAGTTCTTCCCGTTCTATGTCAGCCGCAACGAGGTGCGGTGCTCCGAGGCCTGCCCGCGGCAGTTCAACCTCTATCCATCATGCAGACCGCCGTCGCGCCCAGAGTCTGCCCCGCAAGCGTGGCCGATAGGTCCGTTCGAGTTTTGGGATCATACGGCGCCCGAGGCCACCTTCTGGCGGCTCACGTCCGTCGCGCGAGGGAGCCCATGGGGTCCCAGGCGGGGAGGACGATGGGCTTGCGGTCGAGGGCGGCCAGGAGCTCGCGGGGCAAATACGCGCAGCGGGCGGCGATCTCGAACATGTGCTCGTCGAACCACGAGTCGTTCATCAGGAAGAATCCCTTGACCCCCCGCTCTTCGCCCCAGCTGTTCTCCACCCGCCACCGGCGCGGCCTGCCCCCAACCACGTCGACGCCCGTGAAGACCATGGCGTGTGTCATGCACGACGCGCCATACTGGAGCCGCGCTGCCTTGTCGAGCTCGAAGTCGGTGCCGTAGATGCTCGCGAAGTCCTTGAGCCGCGCGTCCCACAGCCCCTTCTCGCCGTCCATCTGCTTACCCACGTCGCAGCCGAACCACACCGGTTCCTTGGCCTGGAGCGTCCGCATCGCGATCTTCTTGATCAGGCCGATGTCCACGTTCAGGTATGTGACCGGGGCGCCGCCGTCGACGTTGCCGAGGAAGTCCACGGTGAAGGTCCGGCCCACAGGGCTCGATTTCCGCGGGTCATGCACCAGACACACATAGTCCTCGATGGGCAGGGCTACGTATTTCCGCGCGAACTTCTGCGGCGTCATCCGCGGGTCGCGATGGAACTTGTTGTCCTTGTCGTGCCACTGCCAGTCGAAGGTCCTGGGCGGTGTGCCCAGGTGGATGCACAGGATGCGGTGGATGACGGCGAGCACGTCGCCCTTGGCCGCGCGCAGCTCGGCGGACGAGGCGCCGCCGGCGCGGAGCTCGCGCAGTGTCCGCGCGCCCTGCCGCAGCTTGGCCACGAGCAGGGAGTTCATCACGGAGGTGTTCGACGAGCTCTCGGTCTCGGGCATGGCCGCCTTGGGCACGAGGCCGTACTTCGTGATGAGGTTGACGAACATGTTCCACTGGCCGCCGTCGCCAATGGGATCCTTGAGCAGGAAGGCGACCGTGCGGTCATCGACGGGGCGGTCGGCCGTCTCGATCATGGCCTCGAGGAAGTGGTTGGCCTTCTCGAGCTTGTCCCAGAAGAGAGGCCAGTTCTGGCTGAACTCGAAGTCCCTGAGCTTCATCTTCTTCGCGGCGCCGGCGCGGAGCAGATTGAGGCCCGCGAAGAGCCAGCATCGGCCCGACTTCATCTGTGCCGTCGCCTTCCAGTCATCGAGCTTGATGCTGAACGAGTGGTCGGCCTCGGCCTCGACGTCGCGCCGCTTCGCCAAGCTGTCGGCCGACACATGGGTTATCGCATTCTGCATGACGCGATAGGTGTCGTTGGCTGCGAAGGCGGCCTCCATTGCCTTCACGACGGCGGGAGTCAGCGCGCGGGGCGCTTGGGTCTTGGCTCGACGGGTCACGGCCTCTCCTTCATCGGTCGCCTGACGCGACCTGGAATACGGTGTTCTTCAACTGATGGGAAATCTGATTTTGCGTTGACCCCTCGTGCCGGCAGGCGGCTCTGCCGGGGGGCGGGGGACAGATTCTGGCCATTTTTCATGCTCTTTTCGCACCCTTGCCAAGCGGCTTTCGGCCCGGCCGACCCGTTAACCTTAAATCCCCACGCGAGTTGCGAATTATACCACCGTTTCCGGCAGTGTCAACTGCCGAATTCGGGTTGGCTTGCTGGGGGTGGGTATCAGGGGACAGTCAGAAGCGCCGGGATAAACCGGCATGGAGTAGAGAATGAAAGAGTCTTACGTGGAAGGCAATAGCGCGCCGCCACGGCCCCGAGTCATGGCGACGTAGCCGCAAGGGCACGACGCAAACGTTGACGACAACCATACCGTCGCGTGAGACTACGTCGATAGAACAGCCTCCAGCAACGTCCAGTGCGACCCGACGAACCAGATTGCCATCCTTGCCATCGCCTTCCACGTGGACCTCGATACTGCCTTCGTTCTTTGCCATGAGCGGCGTTTCCTTCTCGTCCAGTAGATTGCCCGGGTCCTTCCGATCATGTTCCCAAGTCGTCCGTGGCGAAGAAGGAAGAACCCGGCACCGCCCCCCGATGGACGGCGCCGGGCATTCGAATCGTCAATAGACGATCTCGTCGTCAGGGGTATCCTTGGCCCGCCGGGGCCGTCTGCGCGACGGCGGGAGAATCCGTGGCCTCGGGTTGGCGTCGCCATCTCGGGAATCGTTCGGAAATACGCTCAAGTGGATGCAGACCTGCGGGATAGGCTCACCAAAGGTGCCTTCCCCGCCCGCCGGCACGATCAAGGCCTGGCCCAGGATGTCCGGGGCCTCGAATCGCCAGTCTTCGCCTAGACCTACCGAAGGGCACGCAGTGCAAGGCACCTGGCCAAGGTGTTCCAGCAGGATCCCGGCGCCTTTGGCGGTGAACGTCTTGGACTTGCCGGGGCTCTTGCCTTCCGCATGCCTTCGGGAAATCGCGTCCATGGCGTAGCCGGTTATCAGCCGCGGCCAGACCTGCTCCATTGTCTGGGCCTTGTCGAAGAGGTCCATGGCGACGAACCGCCCGTCGATGGCTGCGACCACGCCGCAGGCATCCGCTGGGTACCTCAGGGCCTCGACATAGGCGTTGAGCGAATCCTGGTTCTGCTCGACCACATCGTGCATGGCCATCGTGGGCGAGGGGCTTTGCAGGCGGGCCGACCGCTCGGCCACGTCATCCCACACGGCCCCCTGGTCGCTCATGGCCTGCCCCACAGCCAGCAGGCTCCGGCTCACGTCGCGGCTCTTGCGGGCCCGGAGCCCGGCCGGCGAGTAGCTGCCACTGCTGAACTGCATCGATATGTGCCGCCACCGGCCCTGCTCGACACACGACACCGGAATCTTCGTCTTGGACCTGGCTGGCAGAAGCACGCTCGTGTTGAGGATGCGGTTCTGCTTGGCCCCGACAAGTTCCTCGCCGTCCAGTAGCAGGACCATGCTCCCGGCCTCATTGGTCGCCAGCAGTTCCGGAACGCTTCCGCCCTCGCTGACCTCGGTAATCGTGAGCGTGCCGGCCTGGATGGCCTCCGCAGCCAGCAGGTATTCAATACGCTCGCGCCGCCCACCCCGAAGCGGCACGAGCGTCAGATTCGCATGGCCGATCGGATCGCCCACCTGGAGCGCCTCAACGAAGGGCCGAAGTGCCTGGTCTTTCATGTTCTTCTTTGCAGGTTGCATATACGAGTCCTTTCCTTGATGTCTGAAGGCCACCGGCCCTCACCTGAGACTATTATCCGACAGGGGTATGACAGCCGTGGTCGCAGCCAAGCGGGAATTCTTCGCCTGTTTCCCCGGCCGCCGTGAAAGGCTATTCCAGCGGCGCGTCCCGTTCCCACGACGGGCCGTCGAACGATGAGGCCGTCACCAGCAGCTCGGCGTCGGTCCTCAGCCGCCATACGTCGTAGAACAGGTACGCAGCATCCTCCGCCGCCTCCCGCTCATCGCCGTAGATGTACTTCTTGCCGATCGGGTCGAACGTCACCAGGTCGCTGACGTCCGTGGTCACTCCGGCATCGGGCCGTTCGGCCTCGCGGTAGAAGCCGCGCCGCTCTCGCACAACCCTCTCCGCATCGACGGGGCGGATGTTGGTGTTCGGCACGTCGATGGCGAACCACTTCTTCTTGAAGCAGAACTGCATCATCGGCGGGCTTTGAGGCCGGTCGCCCTTGGGCCCCGGGACGGGCGAATCCAGCGGCCTGGCGAAGGACATGAAGCACGACGGCTCGCCCTCGCCGTGGGCCCGGTTTTCCATCAACTTCAGATACCGCTCGAACTGGGCGATGCGCCCAACCCTGGAAACCAGCGGCTTGCGCGGCCTGGCGACGAGCTGCCCCTTTCGGCTCGCCCCGCCCCGGCTTTCCGCGGCGCCGCGATGAGCGCGGCGCGCCCGCGGACCATCTTCCTGGTCGTCTTGGCCCCCTTGCTCATCACCAGCATCGTCGTCCTTGCAGGCCTTGACCTCTCTCGGCTGCTCTGCTCGCCTGATCGCCGCTTTCGGCGTCGCCTTGCCGTAGGTCACCGCCAGCAGTCCCGGCAGGTACTGGTCCATGGCCGAGAAGTTGGCGAACGCCATCCGCCTGATCAACTCCGCCTTCGGCCCCGCGCCGCAGAGGAACATGCTGGTCCGGAAGCACACCTGCCCGTCGGCGTAGTCCATCTCGAAGTTGCCGACCCGCATGTTGTAGTTGGCTCGCGTGAGGTACTCCGCGACCGCCGGCCTTCGCTTTGCGGGCACGCTGACCGGGACGATGGAATGACCGGCGAAGAACGAATCGTCCTCCTCCCACTGGGCCAGCCACAACCACTGGCTGGTGTTACCAGGCACGATCACCTCGTATCGCGTCGGGGCCAGCTCGTGCCACCGCCAGTTCATAGACTTGAGAAACCCCCGCACCGCCTTGGCTACCTTTGACATTGCCGTCTCCTTGTCTTTCCGGACCATTCCGATCCAACAAGAGACAGACTACCATCACCCCATGACAGGTATGGTCGCACCCCAAGCGGGGGTTTTTGGGCGGGAATTGGGATATGCGGCGGACGCGATGCGGGCTGCTACGCCTGCCCCTTGCAGTGGATGCCATAGGACCAGCATGCGGCGCGGAACTCGGCCTTGATGTCGCTGGCCAGAGCCTTGGGCGAGATCACCACCGCGTGCCGGCCATAGCCGAGGAGCCAACGTTTGAACTCGGTCGTGTTGGACAGCTCGAACGTGGCGACAACGCCCTTGGCAGTGTCCTTGACGATCTTCTGGCTCGGGTGCCACTGGTGCTCGCGGATGTTGGTGGCGGCCCAGTCGGTGAAGCGGACCTTGATCGTCTGGAACTTGCCTGGGCCAAACACGCCGAACGCGCCCTGTGTGTACGCGGCCAGGGAGAATGTGGCAGGCTTCTCGAACGTGTCGGCCGTCATTTCGACGCCCTGGAACCGGGCAACCTTCAACGTGCGGACCTCGTCGTACTCTTCCAGGTGGCCGATGCAGTAGAGGTTCATGCCGAAGAAGACCAGGCCGTAGGGGTGGAAGCGGGCGTCGAGCATCTTCTTCTTGCTGGCCGACATGTAGCGGATGCTGAGCACGCGGCCGTCGCTCATGGCCTGGTTGATGATCTGAATCTGCTTGTCCTGGCCGGAGTAGTCGTGGTGGGCGACGGTCTTGACCAGGAGGTTCTCGTCTAGGTCGTCGAAGTAGTTCAGCGCCTTCTTGGGCAGCAGGGCCTTGATCTTGTCCAGGGCGGTGGCCAGGCCGTCACCGAACTGCGTGCCGGTCAGCGGGCTGAGCACCTGCCGGCTGAGGAACAGGCTGAGCATCTCCGTGACCGAGAGCATCAGCTCCTCGCTTTCGATGAAGTGGGGAGCCAGCTTCCAGAAACGCTTGCCGAAATCACGATCCTCGTGACTGATGGGAAAGCCCGCCTGCTGGAGAACGTTCAGATCCCGCTGGACGGTGCGTTTCGTACATTCCAGCCGGCTGGCGAGCTCATCCACACCGATGCCGAAGCGATGGGCCTGGAGGGCCTTCAGTAGGTTCCATTGTCTGATCAGAGGTTCTCCGCGTGACATCCAGATTACTCCTCTTGAAGTGCCTCTAAGAGCAAAGCGGCCAATTCTTTGCGTTTGTCGGTATCGTTCAGAACAGACAGGCCGGTGAGCCAGCCCGCCTTTGCCTGGTAGTTGTCGCGTGGACGCACTTTGAAGCCTAAGCGTCGCAGTTCGTCGGCGCGGTCCGCCGGCAAACGGACGTCAATGACCAGGCCCTTCTTCTGGACGTAGACGTAAAGATCGTCGCTGCTGCCGACGAGTCCGTACCCGAGGTACCTGCTGCTGCGGTTGAGCTTCTCTCGAAGGTCTGGGCAACCCTTTGCCAAACGCTTGCGAAGGTCAAGGAGGAGATCGATGGGATATGCGTGCAGTGCTCCCCTGACCACCTCTTCAGGTAGCAGTCCCTTGTCCTGGACCAGCACGTTGCTGGTCGCCTTGGTCCGATCGCTACGAGTGCCTTTCACGAGGCCCTCCTTCTGTCGTTTATCTTCCGGCTGAGCAGTCATGGCATACCCCACTATCAGAATATCTTCGACGTGCAACGGCTGAATCTGGCCGACGAGGCGGCATAGACGCGTCAAGTACCGGAACGAAGACTCCCTGGCGTTGCCGGAGATGTGCCTTGCGACGATGTTGTCTGCAGGAACCACAAACGCGCCGAAAACTGGCTTTCCGCGACTCACCGGCTTCCGGTTGCTGGAAAAGGCCTGCATCTTGAGGATGTCGAACTCGAACCGCGATGTGTTTCCCTTCTCGATCTCCAGACAGACGAGCGCTTCATCCGTCTCGAGGATCAGATCATTGTCGAACTTCGTCTGGTCGGAGATGCGATGGTTGGCTGTGATGGCCAGAGACGGGGCCAGGTGCCGGAGATTCGCCTCGACCGTGCCGTCGAAGTTGCCCCGGTCCGACTCATGTTTGGCCAGCAGCTCCGTAAGTTCACTAGGCTCGATATTCTCCAGTGCCTGGCGCAGGACCTCCCGCACTCGGCCAGGGAAACGGTCGGGTTTCCCGGTCACTTCTCGAAGCGTTGTGCTGCGTATGAACAGACCCATCTCGACTCCTTTACTCGTTACCGGCCGGAAGCACACCTCGCCCAGGCAGGCTAAGGTCACTCCTTTGAGCTTGCATGCTGCAACTGCCTTCGTCCCAGACTGATGGCGTGGCAGGCGAAGAACACGTTTCTGTCGGTCAACCGAATCGCGAGTTCTTCGCCCGCTTTGATTACTTCGGGATACCGGACCAGCAGGTCGTTTCGGTCGAACATGCCGCAGACCCGCTGAATGTTGTTGGGCGAAGGCAGGCGCAGCTTGACGGCACCTTTAGTGCTTGCGCCATCCATAATGTTTGCGGCTATCTTGCCCAGCAGGATCAGCGGCTGGAATTCGGGCTGCCACGCATCAAGCAGGTCTCGCCAGAATTCGACGGCGCGCTGCTGCATCAGGGACGTTGGATTTGCGTTGGTGCCGCGATCAGTGCAGCAGGACCATGGCACGGCGTTACCCACCGCGACCTCGTCCACACTGAAGTTGGGCTTTCCGAACATCATCGCCTGTACTGCCAGCTTGACGATGCCGTTATCCGGCCTGGGATAAGGTGGAACCTGCCCCATGGGTAATGTTCCCGCTGCTGTTGCGGAGGGAGCTCTGAGGGCGACCGGAGCAACAGCAGCAACCGGGGCGATGAAACGCCCATCGCCTGTCTTAAGTTTACCTTGCCTGGCCGGCATGGCAAGAACTCTCCGGGCCGTAGATGCTCGCCGGCGTCCGATGCCCCGGATCACCCACAAAAGGATACCCGTATGTCGACGCCTTCGGGGAATCTGACGACAAGGGGGGTACGATCTCAGCAACACATCATCTGGCGTACTCAAAGGCCCCCGCATCGAGCGGCCCGGCCTGCGGGCGCTTCTCCATCTTGGCCGGATGCACGTACTGGAACGTTGGAGTCAGGTCGAAGTCCTCGGCCTTACCGGGCGGCACGGCCTTGTTGATGGCCGGGGCGTTGGCTCTCAGGTGGTAGTCGTACTTGGCTGCGTCCACGAAGCCGGCCGCCGCGACCGTCTGGAGCAGCACGTTGCCCGATGACTGGGCCTGCGTGCTGTTGGTGAGCGGGATCTTGCCGACGCACAGGTTGTTGCGGATGACCGGCACGAAGTCCTTGGCCACCTTCTGAACGTTCACAAAGAATGCTCCGCGGCGGTGGTTCTCGTAGACCATCGTGTTGTTGACCACGTACAGGGCGTTCCGCTTGTGCTTGATGCCTTCCATGCCGTACGCGATGACCCGCGTGTTCTGAGCCCTGGCGCCCTTCTGAAGGATGTTGCCGACCATCACTACGTATCCGCCGTTCGGGAAATCCGCCACCGCGCTGCCCGTGCCATTCTCATCGGTCAGACGGTTGTAAAGCAGCCAGCTCTCCTTGGCCCGGCTCTTGAGCAGGTGGCCCTGGATGACATCCGTCGAGTAGTTGTACTGGAAGATGAGCTTCGTGCAACGCTCGCCGATGTACACCGAATGCGTGGCCGGCTGGGCCACGGGGCCGCAGTGGTCGAACTCGCAGTGCTCGATGAGCATCTCGCCGGCGCCGCCGAGGATCCCATCCTCGCAGTCGTAGAACCGGCAGTTGCGAAGCGTCAGGTTCGCGCCCTCCGCTCGAATGCCCGCCCCGTTACGGTCATGCACGCGTGCCCCGGAGAACTCTATGTTCTCGATGGTGATGTCCCGGCCCGCGGTCACCCATATGGCCTTGCCGCCTGCGTTCTTCCCGGCCGCGGGGAGTTTGACCCGCTCTTTGCCCATGCCGCGAATGGTGAGGCGGTTGGTCCGGATGATGGCCACGTCGCCGGAGTACGTGCCTGCGACAATCTCAATAGTGTCGCCGTCCTTCGCGGCCCGAAAGGCCTCCGAGGGCTTGGCAAACTTCTGCCCAGGCCCGACGCTGAGCGTGTCGGCCGAGGCGATGCCGACTACAAGCCAAAACCCTATGGACAATCCAACACAGGTGATCTTATGGTTGATCATCGTAATTCTCGTGAACAGGTCGCCCTAACGATGCAGAAGCACTGCGCCATGTGGATGTGAGACCTGTCTTACGGCCTTCCAGTCGGACTGTCTTACGGTCCAGTCCACAAGTACAGGAATCGCGGGCGAGTGAGGTCCAGCAGGCCGGGAACGGAGATGTTTACCAGATTGAACTGCGTCGGCAAACCCGCCGCGCTGTAGAAGTTGGCGCGGTAGCCCAGCGGGCGGTTATACATGACGACCTTGGCGCGCGTTATGCCGGCGCGGGCCTTGGCCATCGCGATGGCGTCATCCACGTAGCCCAGTTCATCTACAAGCCCGTTGGTCTTGGCCTGCTCGGCGCTGTAGACCCGTCCGTCGGCCAGCTTGAGCAGTTCGTCTCGCTTGATACCCGGCCGGCCAGCGGCCACCACGTCGACGAACCGCTTGTAGTACTCGTCAACCATGCCCTGTATGACCGTCAGATCCTTGTCGTCCAGCGGCTTGAGGGGACTGCCCATGTCCTTCATCGCTCCGGACTTGACCGCCTTGGCTGTGATGCCCAGCTTCTCCATTGTCCCGGCGAAGCTGACGGTCTGCACGATCACGCCTATCGACCCGGTTATCGAGGTGGGGTGCGCGAGTATCCTGTCGGCCGCGCAGGCGACGTAGTAGCCGCCGCTGGCGCCCACATCCTCGATGATCGCGATCACCGGAATCTTGCGCTTGGCGATGAACTCCTTCAGCCGCCTGTGCATGATGTCGCTGGCCGTTACGCCGCCGCCGGGCGAGTTGATTCGCAGCACGACCGCCTTGACGCTCGCGTCGGCCTGCGCCCTGTCGAGCTTCTCGATGAACAGGCTAACGGGGTTGTCGTCCGGTCCGAATATGCCGCCTCCGCGATCGTTGACGATCAGGCCGTCCAGGTCCAGTATCAGCACCTTGTCGAAAACGAACAGGCCGGGGTCGGCCTTGACGGCCGTTTCCTCCAGCGTTTTGTCCGCCGGGACGGGCCTGATGAGCCACCCGCCACTGGGCCCGCATCCGCTCAGCACGCACGCCGCCATCAACGCCGCGATTGCAAATAGCTTTGTGGTCTTCATCTCGTAACCAGCACTTTCCCGATGACTGCTCCCTGACGACCGCCGCCATCGATGCTCACGATTTTACCGGGCCTTAGCGTTTCGACCAGCGAATTCCATAGGCCCTACCGTCTGCATCAAAACGAATGAAAGCCTTGTCCTCGGCGTCAACGTATTCCTCTTCGAAATCGGCTATCCCGATGATACGCCAGCGACCAGAGATTGAAGAGGACTTACGGGTCATCATCCTTCCTCAAACATCAGCAGCAAACCCGTGATCGGCGGTCAACTTGAGGCCCACGGGGTGGTTCGGGGAGATTTTGATCTTATTGGTCATGATTCTCCCTGATCCAACAAGTAAGCCGATCTGCGAATTGCGGGAGCGGGGTGGTCGGTTAGCTCCTCCTGTCCTATCGCGAGGCAAAAGAGCACATTGCACGACTGTTTGCCGGACTCTTAACGTGTTGAAGGGCGCCCTTGGGGGGCCCGAAGCGCGTGTTGACTCTGGCGTGACGCCCCAATCAATCGGTTGCCGCGCGAATAGCCCCGTTTACGGGGCTCCTCCTGCCGACGCGCAGCG
>JAUWQU010000433.1 GCA_030610965.1 Phycisphaerae bacterium | reverse complement strand
CGACGGCCAACGGCGGCAACGTGCTTCTGAACGTCGGCCCGACGGCCCGGGGAACCTTCGACGATCGCGCCCTGGCCAGCCTGGCCGGCATGGGTAAGTGGATGAAGCTCTGCTCGCGGAGCATCTACGGCTGCGGGCCGGCGCCGGAGGGCTTCGTCGCCCCGTCCGGATGCAAGCTGACCTGCAACCCGGCCACGGGCCGACTTTACCTGCACATTTTCCAGTGGCCCATAAAGGACCTGCACCTCGACGGCTTTGCCGGCAAGGTTCGGTACGCCCAGTTGCTTCACGACGCCAGCGAGATCCTCATGGTCGAACGAGACCGCCAGGGCAGGTTCGGCCAGGCCGGCGATGACACGCTGACGCTTCGCCTGCCCGTCTGCAAGCCCGACGTTACGGTGCCCGTAGTGGAACTGATGCTCAGGTAGTAGTCCTTTTTGTGGCGGCCTGTTCGCTTTAGCGAGCAGGGCAGTTGGCAAACGCGATGTTTTCATGGAGACAGCAATGGACTCAACCTTCGATCAACTCGCCCACCGCTATGTCGACGAGGTGACAGCCTACTCGCCCGTCTCGGCCACGCACTTGGGCGATCATCGTTACGACGACGCACTCGACGACGTCTCGGCCGAGGCGCGCCAGAAAAAAGTCGCGTTCTGCCGGGCCATGCTCGATGAGCTGGAGGCGATCCCGCGGGCCGGGCTATCGCGCGCCAACCAGGTGGACGCGGCCATGCTCGCCCATCGGCTGCGGGCGGAAGTTTGGCACATCGAGGTCCTGCGCGAGTGGACGTGGAACCCGATGGCTTGCACCGCCCTGGCGGGCAACGCCGTGTACGGGCTGGTCGCTCGCGACTTCGCCCCGCTGGCCGACAGGCTTCAATGCGCCGCGGCGAGGATGGAGCAGATCCCGCGAATGCTCGCCCAGAGCCGGGCCGTGATCGATATATCCCGCGTGCCGAAGATCCACGCGGAGACGGCCGTCAAGCAGAACCCCGGCGTTACAGCCTTAATCGACAACATGATCCGCCCGCACGTCGAATCGCTTGGCCAGGCCGACCGGCGGCGAATCGAGCAGGCGATGCTCACCGCCCGCCAGGGAGTCGAGGCCCACCAGAAATGGCTCGAGGATGAAGTGCTGCCACAGGCACGCGGCGACTGGCGGCTGGGGGCGGAACTTTTCGACCGCAAGCTCTCGTTCGCGCTTCAAAGCGCGCTGACGCGGCAGGACGTCCGCAAGCTCGCCGACGCCGAACTCCTCCGCGTCCGGCAGGAAATGTACGACCTGGCCGCCGAGGTCTACCTGCGCGAGTACCCCCACGCCAAACACCCGGCCGAGCCGTCGCGGGAATACCAACAGGCGATCATCCGGGCGTGCCTGGAGATGGCCTGCCGCGAGATGCCGGACATTGAGCGGATTGTCGAGATCGCCCAGTCGCAGCTTGACCGGCTGACGGAGTTCGTGCGCTCATCCGACATCGTGACGGTCCAGCCGGACCCGGTGAAGGTCATCGAGATGCCCGAGTTTCGTCGCGGCCGAACGCTGGCTTACTGCGATTCGCCGGGCCCGCTGGACGTCGGGCAGGGCACGTTCTACGCCATCGCGCCGCCGCCGAGCGACTGGACGGCCGAGCAGGTCCACTCGCTGCTTCGCGAGTACAACCTCCGCTCGCTGGAGAACCTCACCGTCCACGAGGCCATGCCCGGGCACTACCTCCAGATCACCCACTCCAGCCGTTACCAGTCCACGTTGCGGGCGATGCTCTCGTCGGGCACGTTCATCGAGGGCTGGGCCGTGTACACCGAGGGCATGATGGTCGAGCAGGGCGCCTACGGCGACGATCCGCTGATGAAGCTCGTCGTGCTGAAGTGGCGGCTTCGCTGCATCTCCAACGCCATCCTGGACCAGACCACCCACGTCGATGGCATGAGCCGCGAAGAGGCGATGGAACTGATGATCGAGGACACCTTCCAGGAAGAGCGCGAGGCCGCGGGCAAGTGGACTCGCGGGCAGCTTTCCAGCGCCCAGTTGTCGACGTATTTCGTGGGCTACCTCGAGCACGCCGCCTTCCGCCGCGAGATGGAAGCCAAACTCGGCGATAGGTTCGACCTGAAGGCCTACCACGACAAGCTACTGTCCTACGGCTCCCCACCAATGCAGTACGTCCGCGCCCTGACGCTGGATTTGCCGATAGAGGCGTAACCGGCCTCCTGGCTCAGAACTGGGCTGAATTCTTTCGCCCCCTTGGGCCGAATCATTCCGGTCTTGGTTTCGTTGTCGCCGCCTCGACGGTGAAGATGAGTTTCTTCGTCTGGCCGGCTTTTAGTT
Organism: Phycisphaerae bacterium; assembly: GCA_030610965.1. Taxonomy (GTDB): domain Bacteria; phylum Planctomycetota; class Phycisphaerae; order SM23-33; family SM23-33; genus JAUWQU01. The sequence goes on along the minus strand of JAUWQU010000433.1, from coordinate 2,248 downwards.
CGGTGATGCCGGGCAGCATGATGAAGTCGTCGGTGATTACCGCTTCGAGGTCCCTGCCCTCGGAGACCTTGGCGGGGCCGATCCTCTTCGGCAGGAGCATGGCCAGGGGCTTCTTGAGCTTGCAGTCTTCCTTGGCGCGGACGGTCAGCGTCCAGGTGCCGCCGGCCTCGGTGAGCTCGGTGGATACCGGAAGCTCGCGGGCGGCCAGGCGGGCGTCGTAGGCGGGGTCGCCGTAGAAGGCTACCGTGTCGCGGTCCCACAGCAGGCCCATGTGCTTCTTGGCCTGCGCGTCGAACTTTTTGTAGCCCAGCTTGGCGGCGCAGGCGCCCATCAGTCGTTTGTCGGTCTCGATGTTGAACCGGTCGAACTCGACCTCCGCGGCCTTGGGGAACTCCTTGTGCAGGCGGTAGACGATGTCCTGGTTGGAAAAGTAGAACGCCTCGGCCAGGTCGTGCCGGCCGGGCAGGTCCAGCAGACGGTCGCGGGCGCCCCAGCCCATCGCGCCGAACCACGTCGATACGGTGTAGCCGACCATCTGGACGGCGCCGCCGCTGCCGAGCCAGCCAAGGGCCATCGAACTGGTGTCGTCGATCCGGCCGATCAGGCAGTTTCCCGCGGCCAGGTATACCTTGGGGTTCGGCGAGTCGATGAGAAACAGCCTTCGCCGCAGGTCCTGGCCGAAGAGCATGCCATTGCCGCATACGAACTGCCCGTTGCGGTAGCTGTAGCCAAGCTGCCAGTCGTGTTCGGTGGCGTGGCCGGAGGTGACGAACAGGTCCGGGCGCTCGTTGTTGAGGTAGGCCACGATGCTCTTGGTGCTGTCGGCCGGGCCGCCGGTTTTCTTCTCGGCCTTGCCGCCGGGCTGCTTGATGCAATACACGCCGGCCTTGCCTTCGCTGAACCACTTGCCGGACTCGAACAGATCGAGGTTGACCCCGGTCCCGCCGCAAGCCCGGCGGATCACCAGCGGCCCGGCCTCGCGGACGATCCGCATGGCGTCGGCGGGGCGGTAGCCGGTGAGTATTCCCCAGAGGACGTCGGTGTATGGGTCGTCGTCGAGCTTGCGGGTCAGGCGATTGATATGCACCACGAAGTCTCGCCCCGCCTCCAGCGGCCTGGCCACGAAGCAGGCGCGGCGCGGCATCATCTTGCGAAGTGCGGGCAGGCAGGAGTTGACGTCGCCTTCGTACGTGATTGTCTTGGCCGAGTGCTTTGCGGCCAGGGCGGCCGCGACAGTCGCCCAGTTGGGGTCCTTCATCGCCTCGGCCGAGACAACGACGGCGTAGCCGCCCGTGCGTCCCTTGGCCGGGGCGGCAAACGAAGCGGCCGCCGCGACGAGAATGGTCGCCAGCGCGGCGATGGTTCGGTAGGGCATAGGGGTCTCCTGATGGTCCGGATTACTCGACTTCCCACCACATCGCGGCCCAGAGCAGCGGGTCGGGCCCGGCGGCGGCGATGGTATGGTCGGCGTCGGGTGGGATGTCGATAACGTCGCCGGGGCCCACCTCGGCTTGCTCCTGGTCGACCGTCACGACGCCCCGGCCGGAGATTACGACGTATATCTCCTGCGTCGGATGCCGATGGGCCTCCATGGCCTTGCCGGGCTCCATGTATCCCCAGGCCGAACCGAACGGGGCCGTCATGCCCTCGGGCACGAACGCCGAAGCCAGGATCGTTCCGTTGTGTGCGGCCTGGGCCCGCTCCCTGGTGAATCGCTGTATGTTCAACGTCGCACTCCTCGCCTTGAATACCCCAGCCAACGCGGCAGTTGAGCTACACCATAGCAAACCGCCCAGGCGCGTTCAACCCGGCGACGCCTGGGCAACGCCCTTGACAATAGAAATGCAATGAGCGCCCGTCATCTGCGGGCGCTCATTGCGTTGCGTTATCGAACTGGGATTCTTGCGAGGAGCTACCGCGTCTCGGTAGCGGGCTGGGTGGCCGGGGGATGCGGGGCCTTCTCGGCGTCCTCGACGTGCAAGTCGCCGTAGATCACTCGGTATACCTTGGCGTCCTTGGCCTTGTGCCACAGGATCGGCGTGGCCTTGTCGCCAAGCTTGACGCCCTCGCCGGCATAGACGAACTTGCCATCCTGCATTATTCTCATCTGGAACAACATCGCTTTTGACATCAGTCGGCCTATCTCATTCTTCTCCTCTACGGACGCCTTCTTCTTCCTGGGGTGTTCTTCCATCTGTTCCGGCGTGGGCGTTAAATTCCTGCCATTGGGGAAGACACCATCCAGGCG
>JAUWQU010000696.1 GCA_030610965.1 Phycisphaerae bacterium | reverse complement strand
ACACGCTCACCATCAATGCCGGGAACACCCCGACGGGGATGATCACCGACACGGCCGGCGGCAACGACAGTTGGAATGATCCCACCAACTGGGACTCCGGTTTTGTTCCTTTCGGACCGGGTGCGGCAATCATCCCCGTCGGGGTGACCGTGGAATGTGAAACCGCGCCGCCGGCGTACTCGGGCGGGCTGACACTGGGGGAGAATTCGACGTTGAGGCTCCGCCACAATAACGCCGCACCTGCCCTCGGCACCGGTACCATCACGATGAACGAGGGCTCAGTGCTTCTCCTGGGTACGAACAATGGCACGACGATCAGCATCCCGGCCCTTGCGGTGGACGGCAACGCGACGGTCGAAGGGGGTATCAGCAGCAGCGGGCATCACTGCACCCGCAACTTCGACGGCGAGATCAGCGGCACGGGCCAGTTGACGCTGGTCGGTACGCGCAACAACACCATGAACCTGAACGTGGCCAACACCTTCGAAGGCGGCCTGATCGTCAAGTCCAAGGATGGTCAAGGTTGGCGGCTGGAAGCCAACGTTGAGGGATCGCTCGGCCTTGGCGACGTGAGCATCGAAACGTTGGTTACTCTGTACATCGACGCTAACGACGTGATGGCCGACGATGCGGCGCTGTACATCTCGGGCTCCAAGGATAGTCGCAAGACTCACAAGCTGTTCCTGAACGGAATCGACACCATCTCCGAGTTCTGGCTCGACGATGTGCAGATGGACGACGGCACCTACGACAGCTTGAGCGGGCTCCTCGATATTGACAACAACCCCCTGATCGGCGGCGACGGCAGCCTGATCGTCTCGCTCTTCTCGACGGCGCTGATCGGCGACGCCGACGAGAACGACGTGGTCAACGCGGCCGACTACATCACCCTGAAGACCAACATGGGCCAGGCCAGCGGCGCCGTTCTGGCCGACGGCGACTTCGACGGCGACGGCGACGTCGACTGGGCCGACCTGCAACTGCTGCAGACCCACTACGGCGAGACCAGCGCAGGCGCTGCCGGCACGATTCCCGAGCCCGGCTCCGCGATCTTGCTCATGTTCGGCGCGGCGGCGCTGTTGCGGCGGCGGCGAGCCATCGCCGACAGGATTCGTCGATAGTCGATAAACGCTACGCCGCGGCAGGCCGGCGACGCTCGGCCTGCTGGCGGTCGGGGCGATGGCGGTTATCCGCCGTCGCCGAAGGGCCTGAGCGGAATCGACGAGCCGGGGTGCCATGCTTCCGGCTTTGCGGAAGCATGCGTTTGCCTGACCAGGCCCGGCCACAAAAAAACGAACAAGGGCGAGATGTCCGTACAGGACGTACGTGTCCAGTCAACCTGCTCCGAGAGATGCCTCCTCTCACAATGACCGGCACGACGGACTTACTGTGCGGCTCTCGCCCTCTTTTTGCGCTACCCCGGCCGGCCAATCGCGGGCGGCGCGGCATGGCTACTGCCGGTCCTCCGTCCCGGAGTTCTCGGCCTTGCGGTGCTTGCTGATTTGTGCCAGGCGATACTTTCTCGGCGTCGTGCCGGTCGCCTTACGGAACACCTTATAAAAGTATTTCGCCGTGCTGAAGCCGACCTGTCTGGCGATGGTGTCGATGGACGCTTTTGTGGCAATCAGCAGTTCGCAGCACCGTTCCATCCGCTTGCGGGTGAGTTCCTCGTTGACGCTTCTGTGGAGGTAGGTCCGGAAGTGGCGTTCGAGCTTCCGGCGCGAAACGCCGGCGGCATCGGCGATGTCGGGGACTTTAAGCGGCTTGGCGAAGTGTGTCCACATGTAGCTAAGCGCCCTGGCCGTGTCGAGGTCCGGCAGGGCGAGCACGTCGGTGCTCTGGCGGGGGACTACGGCCGTGGGGGCGATCCGGATGCGCTTCTTGGGCGGGGGCTGGCCGTCCATGAGGCGGTCGAGAAGCTCCGCCGCGGCCTGGCCCTGGCCGGTGGCGTTGGTGTCCACGCTGGAAAGCGGCACCGAGGAGCAGTCGCATCGGACGGCGTCATTGCCGGTGCCGAGGACCGCAACCTGCTCCGGGACGCTCAAGCCTATGGCGGCGCAGAACTGGCAGATGCGTCCGGCCATGATGTCGTTATAGGTGAAGATGCCCAGCGGAAGCTCGAGGCGGGAAATTTCCTTGCGGAGCCGGCTGGCCAATGTTTCGAACCGGACCCACGGGAGGGGTCGGTCGCGGTGCTGCAAGGCGAACATGTCGGCGGTCGCTCCGAGGCGGCGGGCGTGCCTGATGAAGTTTTGGCCAATCGATTTCGCCGGCGACTTTTCCCAGCCTTCGCTTCGCAGATAGGCCATGTTCTTGAAGCCGCGGGCGGCGAAATGCTCCGCCGCGGCCCGGCCGATGGCCCGGCGGTCCTGAACGACGCAGCAACATAGTCTGGGATGGATGTAGTCCTGGATCTGCACCACCGGAACGCCTATGCGAAGAAACCGCCTCACCAGCGGGGCCCTCTCGGTCGGCAGGTGAAATAGCACGCCGTCGGGGCGGAACGTCCCTGGAAGCTCCATGCCGTAGTGACGGAGGTCCAGCATGTGCCAGCCTTGCTGCCGGGCATGTTCGAATATGCCCTGCTTGTGGGCCTCGTTTTCCCAGTGAAGCGCCAGCAGGACCGTGCGGCGTTTCGAGGGCATGTCTCGCGGAACGTTCGAATGATCTTCAGCCATGACCCTATCCTAGACGAAAAAATCCCGTGCCGCAATACTAGAGTGATCTCAACCAAACACTGTGTTCCCAGGAGACGAAGCAATCGAATCATCGGCTTGGCCGATCCGCGTTGCGTACCTGTTGGTCGGATCGCGCCAGCCGGGGCCCCGGTGATATCCAAACTAGCGCAATTTCTATGCGAACAACCGCTCCGCACGCAGTTGCCAAGCCCCCCAACGCCGCCAACTAGCCACGAAAACGCATCCCCCGACCCCTCCAGCAAGCCCCAAACCAACCCCAAACCGGCCCCAAACCGCCCCAAAACCTGCCAAACACCTGCTAAACACCGGCCAAACACCTGCCAAAAAACCCTCTGAG
>JAUWQU010000767.1 GCA_030610965.1 Phycisphaerae bacterium | reverse complement strand
CATCGCGCTTAAGGCGAACATGGGCCAGGCGACCGGCGCAGCCCTGGCCGACGGCGACTTCGACGCCGCCGGCGACGTGGCCTTCGAAGACCTGCACCTGCTCCAGGCACACTACGGCGAGACCCGCGGGTCCTCCCCGGTCCCCGAGCCTGCCACGCTTGGCCTGCTGGCCATGGGCGCGATGGCGCTGATCCGCCGCCGTAGGGCTTGATTCCGCGAAGACGTAGACAATCCATGTAAACAAATGGGCGAGATGCCCGCGCGGGTAAACGTGTCTGGAATCTGCTCCGAGAGATGCCTCTCTCTCTACTTGACACGCTATTGGTCCCGTGCGGCTCTCGCCCTTTGTATTTGGCAAGGAATGTGGGGTAAACGAGGCGCGGGGAAAGGAAGGTTGGCGTGTGAACGTCAAGCGGGCGCGTCGGCTGTGGAAAGCCGATACGGAAAAAGCAGCGAAAACGGCGCCCAGGCCGGCCGCTCGGACAGGGCGATTTCTAACGGGCAGCGGGCAGGACGAGTTTCAGAGCCCAGTCATCGGCGCAGGGAGACTCACCGCCCGGGAAGCCCGGCAGGGCGATTACGCCGTCGGCGCCGGCCGAGATTGACGCGGCCGCTTCGCCCAGCCATTCGCCCCGCCTGGGGTCGAACCAGCGGGCGTTGTACTTAGCCCCCGCCCGGGCGCCGCTGAGCGACGCGGCGGGGCAGTCCTTCTCGAAGTACAGCAGGAAGAGCGATTTGTCCGGCGCAGCGGCGCAGTACGCCCAGCCGGTGTTGCTCTTTGGCTTGCCGGTGCGGCTTGGCTTGACCAGGCCGTCAGACGGAACGAGGCCCTGGTACTTCATGCCCTCGGAAAGGACGAATTTCTTGAGGTGGCGCATCTGGTCGGCAGAGGGCCATTGGATGACCTCCCATATCGGGAACTTCGACGCGGCCTCGACCTCGCCGCTCCACAGACCGCCCTGCCATGGCCCTGCCCCGTAGATGTGCCCGCCGAGCCCGCCGGAAAGCACGCTGCCGTACATGGCCGAGCGGCAATAGAGGGCCGCGGTGGCCGAGCCGCCCTCGGCGCCTTCCATGCCGTCGTAGTACGGCTCGCCGTTGATGCCCGGCACGGGGGGCGAGGTGTTGAAAATCTCCGTCAGGTACGGGTACAGGTCGTGCGTCCGCCGGTTGCCGACCTGGTGGAAGCCCAGCCAGCGGGCTTTGTCAACGTGGCCCCAGTTGCGAAGCGATGAGGGGTTGGAGTTCGTGCCCGCAGGCGTGCCGAACGGCGGCGGGCCGTACTTGTCGATCACGGCGTTGGCCGCGGCGTTCCAGTCGGCGGGGGGGATGCTCTGGGATTCGCTGTCCAGGTGGATCGGGCTCAGCAGGCAGATGTTCCCCTGGTAGCGGCTCCAGATGTACTGGATGTACCGCGTGTACGACTCCGGCCAGGGGTAGAACCGCTTCCACGCCTGGCCGATGTCGCGCCGGGCGACCTCGATCAGCGGCATCATCCCGTTGGCGTTGAGGTAATCCACCTTGCGGTCCAGCCCGCGGAAATAGGCCGGGTTGATTCGTTCGAGGTCCGGAAAGTCCTTCTCGTGGCCCGGCACCTTACCGGGAAACAAAAACGCCCGTTGCCCGTCCTCGTCGGTCATGTCCTTGGCACTTTCGGTGCCCGCCTGTCGCCAGGCCGAACGGAGAACCGTGCCGTCAGGCAGTTTCATTCCCGAAGGGTTTGTGTCGTTGGCCCAGTTGGGGAAGGCCGCGATCATGGCGATGCAGTTGAACTCCTGGGCGCGGCGAAGGCGGACGTAGTCCTTGAAGCCGGCCTTGGGGCCGATGGGCCGGGCCGTGTCGTCGTCGTGCCAGCGAAAGCGGAAAGTCGGCGTTGCCCACCACGTGTCGCCGACCAGGAAGCACGGGCTGCCGTCTGCGTACTCGAACGCATGCCCGTTGGCGGTAGGGCGAACCATCCCGCGGCGGGTGGGGTTCTCCGCCTTCTCGGCCTCCGTCCAGGCGACGGGCTCGAACTGCCCCGTTTGACCGCCCAGCCCCGCATCGGCCGGCTTTGAGCCGCTTGCCCACGTCCAGGTCCCCGGCGCGGTCGCCAGCACCCGCACGCGAAACACATCCCCGCCGTCCCAGAACCCGTAACATCGCGTGGCAAAGCCCGGCCCCTTTAGGTCCACCCACACCTCGACTTCCGTGTACGGGTTCGCGTATGTGTTCTTCGCGTGGAGCGTGATCTCCACCTTCTCCCAGACCTGCCGCCCCTGCGCCGCCGCAGCCGCCGCCATCCCAGGCAGAACGACCGCCATCGCCACGCCGGCCAGCAAGGCCAACCATATCAACCTGCTCGTATTCAGCATTTGCATTGCCCGAGTCTCCCGCGATTGGACTTCATTGGACCACGTGCATTCCTCCAACACTACCCATCTCGATCCGGTGGTCAACATTTCGATACGCGTTTCCGTGACGCCCCTGTTGCCGAAGAGGCCCGGAAAGAAACAGGGCACGCAGGTGGCCAGGCGCCGACGGTAGTTTCGGGCACACCGGGTGTGAGCAACATTTCTTCCTGGCGGATCATAACACATTAAACAACCATCATTTGATGGGGTATAAGGCTTCAGACTTCAGGCTTCAGACTTCAGGCTTCAGGAAAAACGGCCGGGGCGTACATCAGGCATCAAGGATAATGCCAGCGAATCCGCCAACTCGAATGCCCGCAACTT
>JAUWQU010000258.1 GCA_030610965.1 Phycisphaerae bacterium | reverse complement strand
TGCCTGGCGCACAGCGACATTTCTTCCTGGCGGATCATAACACATTCGACAACCATCAGTTGATAGCGTCTGAGGCTTCAGGGGGAAGGCTTCAGACTTCAGGCTACAGGCTTCAGGAGAAGAAACAGTGGCCGGCAGTCGCGAAGCTCCCGCCGTTTTTGCTGCGCCTGAAGCCTGAAGCCTGAAGTCTGAAGCCTGAAGCCTCTGTCTCGTGCATCGGCCGAGCAAAGCGCAAGCCGCCAGGAAGGAAGGTCGCTGTGCGCCAGGCAAAGCCTGGGTGAGGAGGTGCTACATGAGTGGCTAAACCTTGCAACGGAACCCAGCGGGTAGTCAACCCCGCCCGGCAAAGCTGGCCAACAGCCGGAAGCGAGTCTTGCGTGGTCCGGGAGCAATCCCGGCTGCGAAGCGTAGACAGCGAGTGGGCAGGCCGTGTGATTGAGCCCCGAAAGAACTTTACCGTCGCGGGAGCCGACGCCGTATCGACTGCGGAAGGCAGCATCGGTTGGGCTGAAATGGCCTGGCCCACCGGTCCCGCCGGGGTCGAAGAGCAGGGCACGTCCACATGGGGGTTCCCCAGGAACCTGGGAAGCCCTGTCGTCTCCACGTTCATGGCCGGAATGGGGCAACCGGCACTTTGGAAAACCCCAGGCCCACCGCCTGCGCGACGCGGGGCGGCGGGAGCGGCCAGCGGCCGGACACGAAAGGCAGCGTCGCAGACGTGGTATCGCCAAGCGAAGGCAACGAAGTGCGGCGAGATGGGCGGCAGGGTCTCGGAGCATCCCATAGTACCTGCGAAGCAGGGGAATCCCATCCGTGGGAGACCCTGTGGAGGGAAGGGGATGCCGGATCATCGAACCGTTGGAGAGAAACATGACAGGCACACCGAGGCTTGGTTCCGTGTCAACGAAACGACAACGGATAGCAACACTGGCCAGGCAGGCTCCCACGATGAGCTTTACCACGCTGGCACACCACATTGATCTCGACTGGCTGGGCGAAGCCCACCGGCTGACCCGCAAGGACGGGGCGGTCGGCGTAGACGGGCAAACGGCTGAGGCGTACGCGGTGAACTTGGAGTCGAATCTCCAATCGCTGCTGGACCGGGCCAAGAGCGGCACGTACAAGGCCCCGCCGGTGCGTCGGGTACACATCCCCAAGGGTAAGGGTAATGAGACCCGCCCGATTGGGATTCCGACGTTCGAGGACAAGGTCCTCCAACGGGCGGTGGCGATGGTGCTGGAATCGGTTTACGAGCAGGACTTTCTGGACTGTTCGTACGGGTTCCGGCCCGGCCGGTCGCCTCACCAGGCGTTGCAGTCCTTTCGAGAGCAGATGATGGCGATGCGAGGTGGTTGGGTTCTGGAGTTGGACATCCGGAAGTTTTTCGACAATCTGGATCATGCCCACCTGCGGGAGATGCTGGGCCTACGGATACGAGACGGGGTGTTGAAACGATTGATCGGCAAGTGGCTTAAGGCGGGTGTCCTGGAAGAAGGGCATCTGCATCGGCCGCAAGCCGGCAGCCCGCAAGGCGGGGTGATCTCGCCGATCCTCTCGAACGTGTACCTGCACTTTGTGCTGGACACATGGTTCGAGCAGGAGGTGCTGCCGCGTCTGAAGGGCCGGGGCTTTCTGGTTCGCTTCGCCGACGACGCCGTGATGGGATTCGCATGTGAGTCCGACGCCCGGCGGGTTCTGGAAGTGCTTCCGAAGCGCTTCGCCCGCTTTGGGCTGACGCTCCATCCGACGAAGACCCGGCTGGTGAAGTTTACTCGACCGCCGTACAGGGATCCGCCGAAAGGTCAGGAACCCGCGACACGGCCGGGCACGCTGGACCTTCTGGGCTTCACCCATTACTGGGGCCGTTCGGTCCGAGGCAACTGGATCGTGATGCGCAAGACCGCCCGCAGCCGCCTGAGCCGATCACTCCGCACGATCAACCAATGGTGCCGGACGCATCGACATCTGCCGTTGATCGATCAACACCGAGCGCTAAGCCGCAAGCTCCAAGGTCATTATGCGTACTACGGTATCACCGGTAACTACGCAGCCCTTCGATGCTTGTGGCAAGGCGTCCAACGGAGCTGGAAGAAGTGGCTCAGCCGGCGTTCCCAGCGCGCGTACTTGGACTGGGGCCGGTTCCACTGTCTGCTGGGGCGTTATCCGCTCCCGCCGCCGGTGGTTGTCCACTCCGTCTTCCGCCGCGTAGCGAAGCGATGATCTGAGGAGCCGGATGCGGTAGTCCCGCACGTCCGGATCTGTGGGGGCCCCGGGTGAGCAATCACCCGGGGCTACCCGACCACCAGAGCCGCTGAGACGCAGAGAGTAAGAAGAAAAGAAGAAGTTGGATGGGGATTACACGGATTTGAGGATTACATGGATAGAAGCAATATTGGCTTCATAATCCATGTAATCGCCTAATCCGTGCAATCCCCCTCACTGCTTTTCTTGCTGTTTCTTCTGCTTCTTAATACTCTCTGCGTCTCAGTGCCTCTGCGGTAATCATCTTTTCGTCGCCTCGGCGATACGGAAGTTGCCCAGCGTGTTGACGACGCCGAAGAAGTCGCTCGGCTCGCCGTTGCCCGCGACCAGGGCGATGTGCCCGGCGTCATAGGCCTTCAGCGCGGCGTCAAAGTCCACCCAAACGCCGTCAATGAAAACGCGGAACCACGCGTGCGGCACGAAGACGTCCCGCCGCGCGCCGAAGCTCTGGACGTATGCAAGGCCTGTGACCACCTGTGCCGGCAGCCCGGCCGCTCTGCACATCGCCGCCGCAAGGGCAGCGTGCTCCGTGCAATCGCCCTGGCGGCTCTTGGCGACCTCCAAGGCCGTGGCGTACCCGACCGAAAGATCCTTGCTGGTAATGTACTTGCTGACGAAGTCCTGTATCCGCCTCGCCGCCCCGGCCGCGTCGGTCGCCCCCGCGACCGCCTTGCGCGCCAGCGCCACCACCTCCTTGGCGTCGGACTGAAGATGCGCCGTGGCCTTCAACGCCTTCAAGGCCGCCGGGTCCGAACCCTTGTACGGCATCGCCCCGCCCGCGACCGCGACCGGGCGGACAGTCACCACCACCGAGTTGCCGTCCCTGGCCACCTTCTGGCTTGGAGAATCGAGAAACTTCAGCTTCGCCGCCGACTTCGCCGACCCGTCCGTCGGCTCGATGCGATACGCCACCGACTTTACCTCGCCCACCGGCGCCAGTGACACCGGCGAGGCAACGAGCACCTTGTCGAATATGTCAACAGAATCGACCGGCATCAGCGCGAATTCCTTCGTGCAGGCCACCATCTCCATTTGCATGCCCATCATGACCGTGACGGTCTTGAGGACCTCGCCTTCGTCGTCCACATAGCCGACCGACTCGATCCGCCCCGTAGGCCCATCCAGGACGGTCGTCACCTCGGCAAGTGCCACCACCCGCCCGAGCAGGTCCACCTGCTTGGTCGCCCCGATGGTCGTGTTCGCGTCGAAGGCCTTGAGCATCGACGGCATGAACGCCTTGGCCGAGTACGTCGTGCCCTGGCTGAATCCCTTGCTGATCGACAGTATCCGCAGCCCCTCGGCGAGCAGCGCGCCCTCGGGCCAGGCGATCTCCATCTCGCGGACCTGCTGGCCGGAGATGACCTTCACCTTCGCCTTGCCGTCCTCGACCGTCCCCTCGGTCGTCTGGGCCATGATGCCGAAATCCTGCGAGCTGGCGAAGCTCAGCGGCGCCCCGCCGGCCGTCTCGACGGACGTCTCGGACTGCTCGAGCTTAAGCTCCATGCCCATCCGCTTGACCGTCAGCACCATCCGCTGCGTGGTGGTGACCTTCCCGGCCGCCACCTGCCGCACGTTCGCGACATACCCAAGCTTCTGCCCGCCAACCAGTATGGCCATGTACTCAGTCTCGGCCTTGGCCCTTTTAGCTGGGCCGGCCGCCCCCGCCACCCCACCAGCCAGCACACACAGCCCCATGACAATCGCAATTCGCCGCTTCGTTCGATGTTCCCTTCAAAAAGTTTACCGCAGAGACGCAGGAGAATGCCCAGTGTCGAATGACAAATGATAAATGCCAAATGCCCAACTCAAGAAGAAACCAGGCATCACGCATCTAGCATTCGGCATTCGGCAATTGGCATTCATCATTTGTCATTCAGCATTTCACCACCGCCTCTGTGGTCAATTCTTTCCCGTCGCCGTAGTACAGCCGGAGCACCTCGTGCCAATCCTCGGGCTTCCGGACGGCGACGAAGGCCATGCGAACCTGTTTGGGGCCCGGGTGCAGGCGGGCGTATTTTATGCCGAACTTGCGCATATGCTTGGAGCCCTTGATCGGGCCGTAGAGATCGACGGCGCCTTCGAGGTGATCCAGCATTACCGCCCGCTGCTCGGCCAGGTCGGGCTGGTACGGCGCCCGGCCCTCGGCGAGGTCGCGGACCTGGCGGAAGAACCACGGATTGCCCAGGCATCCGCGGGCGGCCGTGGCGGCGTCCACGCCGGTCTGCTGGAGCATCTCCAGCGCGCGGCCGGGCGTCAGCACGTCGCCGGAGCCCAGGATAGTCTTGTCGCCAAAATGCGCCTTGACCCGTGCCAGAAAATCCCAGTCGGCCGGGCCGGCGTATTTCTGCTCGACGCTGCGGGCGTGGGCGCAGACCGCCGCCGCGCCGGCGTCGAACGCGGCCTCGGCGATCTTAAAGAACGCATCTTCGTCGTCGGCATTGGCGAACTTTTGGCGAAGCTTGAGCGTTACGGGCTTGTCGGTCGCGGCGCAAACAGCGCGGGTGATGTCGATAGCGTGCTGCGGATCGCCCATCAGGAAGCCCCCGCGCTGCCTGCTCAGGGCCTTGCGGACGGGGCAGGCGAAGTTCAAGTCGATCACGTCGAAGCCCATTTCGTCCAGCGCCTCGGCGGCCCCGGCCATCTCATCGGGCTTGTTACCCACGATTTGACCGGCCACCGGATGATCGGCCGGCTCGCTACGCGACATTAGGCGCACCTGCCGACCTGGCTGGATATGCATGCGGTCGAGCATCATCTCCGTGGCGCAGTACTCGGCGCCGAGCCTCCGGCAGATCCGCCTGTAGGCCAGGTCCGAATATCCCGCCAGCGCGGCCAGCACAACCGGGAAACCAATCTCGATTTCGCCGATCCTGAATGGTTTGAGCGTCACGGTCATCCCCCCAGCATACCGCCCGCATGGTCCGGCGGGAAACCCCCAAAGCGGATGTATGTCCAACTTCCCCACGCACATCGACCAGAGGCCCGGGGATTATGCCTCCAGGGATTGTGTACCCCGGGATTGGTATCCCTGGGTGCGGTCCCGGGACAGGAATCCCTGGGGTCGCGGCCGCGGAGTACACTGCTATGTACTGACTTGGTTAAACCACGGCACCGGCGGCCCACCACGGGCCTGGCAGTTTGCTGATGAAAGCATTGAAACATCGCTCCATCATCGCGGCCGCGGCCCTTCTCGCGGCGGCAGCGACGGCGTGGGCGTGGCACGGCAAGGGCCATTACGACGCGACCTTGCTTGCTCTTCGCGCGGCCAGGGCGGACGGGAACTTGCCGGCGTTCTTCACAGCCGGGGCTTACACTATCGCGCACTCGTCGCTGGACCCGGACAACCTTACGCGCCCGATCGCGCCGAACGCCCTCCACAGGGCCGAGTCGCCGGAGCATTTCTTCGATGTCGAGCTACTCGCGGATGCCAACTTGCCGGACACCCGTTACGCATTTATCGATCTGTGCTACCGCCGCGGCCTCAAGCCCAACCGCGTGGGCCTGCTGCCCTACGCCGTGACGGAATGGACGCAGCGACTGACCGTCGCCTTCGCCGAGTACCGCAACTACCCCGACAACCCCGCCATCCGGGCCAAGTGCCTGCTCTACGCGGGCATGCTTTCGCACTACGCGGCCGACCTGTGCCAGCCGCTGCACGTGACGATCCACTACGATGGCCGGGCGCCTGCGGGCGGCAAGAGCCCAATGGCACTAAATTGGAACATAGCGATTCTCCGTGGTGGATGCCAGCTTGGCGGGCGCAGCAATCTTCCCGTGCCCTTTGGGGCGGCCGCGGGCATCCCATTTCCGCGCATAGCTGCGACCTCGTCGAACCAGGATT
>JAUWQU010000199.1 GCA_030610965.1 Phycisphaerae bacterium | reverse complement strand
GTATCTCAGTCGCACCAGGTTCAACAGGAGTTGCTCGGCGTTGGTCTGCTGAATAGCGATGTTGTAGTCTGCTCTGCCCATCCTGACCGACGCCGGACCCACCACGTTACAACCGGCAATCGCTACGGCCAAGATCAGACTGAGTGGTATGCCGAGTGTCGCGCTGCGCATGAATCTTCTCCTCGTCGAGTGGCCATTTGGAACACTGTACAAAGTTTGCTAGCCAAGCGTTTCGCAACAGCATACGCGCTTATCTGAGTTTGTCTCTGCCTATCAGACTTTTTTTCCAGGCTTCGTCTGCCGCGTTCTTGCTGAGGGGCGTCTTCTTGGCGGCCGCGGCGGCTTCGGCGGGGGTGATGGCGCGGGCGAGTTTTGTTCCGCTATCGGCCATCGCCGCGCCGCTGGCGAGCGGGGCGGTGAAGATCGGCTCCTTCCTTATCGCCAGAGCGGCGGACGTCACTGGCGGGCAGGCGGGGCCTTCGACGCCTCGCGGGCCCACGGCGCTGACGGAGTACGAGTACCGGGCCGTGTCGGGGCCGAGGTTGTCGGCGTAGGTCTGTTGCGAGATCGGCTCGGCCGTCATGCGGCGGCGGTCGCTGGAGCCTTCGGCGGCGCGGTAGACGTGGTACCTTGCCCGCGGCCCGGGCGAAAGCCAGTCCAGCACGACCTGCCCTGGTTCCGCGCGGGCTTCCAGATCGGGCGGCGCCGCGGGCGGGGCGGCCTGGGGGATCTCGACGCTCGCCCATGCGGGCAGGGATCGCTCGTCGAGGCACTCGGCCACGATCGCGTAATACTGTTTGCCGGCGGGGGGAAGCTCGTCGGTATAGGCGAAGGCCGTGGTGCTGCCGATGCGGGTTTTGTCGGTCGGGGCGAAGTCAGGCGTCGCGGTTCGGTGCATCTCGAACGTCAGGCGCGATCTACTCGGCCTTGGTCTTGGCCATCATCCGCCGACAATAATCGATCATCGCCTGGCGATGTCCGTGGTCGGGCCCGAGGACGTTGGGTTGCTTGATCACCGGGGCGTTCTCGTTGAGGTAGGGCTTCGGGGGACCGCCCTTGGGGCTCCATGCCTCGGCCGCCTTCGTGAGCGTCCGCACGTCGTCCTGATAGGATGGGTCGTCGTAGACGTTGGTCAGTTCGAACGGGTCCTTCTCCAGGTCAAACAGCAGGCTCTCGCCCGGCGCGCCCCTTTTGACCTTGCGGCCAGACGGCTTGGCCGACGAGCGGATCAGCTTGCGCGTCTTCGTCCGAGCCATAACCTGCCTGCCGGCGGCGGCTTCGGCGAACACGATGTCCCGCTCACCCGGATTGGCTGCCAGATCGAGGCCCGACATCTTCGCACTCGGTTTCAGCCCGCAGGCGGCCAGGATCGTCGGGGCCACGTCCACGTTGCTGACCAGCGAATCGGTGGATGTTCCCCGGCCCTTGCCGCCAGGATACTTGACGATCAACGGCACCTTCACCACCGGATCGTACGGGTAGTTGCCCTTGAGCACCATGTGGTGGTAGCCCATGTAATCGCCGTGGTCGGCTGTGAAAATGATCAGCGTGCTGTCGTAGAGGCCCTTGCGCTTGAGTATGTCGATCATCCGCCCGACGTGGTGATCGATGTGCGTGATGGTGGCGTAATACGCGGCCGTGATCTTCCGCATGATCTCGGGATGCAGTTTCTCGTGCGGGAAGAAGCCGCGACTGAGCGCGACGTCGCGATCGAGGCATTTCTCGGTCCACCCGGGGAGTATGGCCACCTTGTCCGCATCGTACATGTCGGCCCACTTCTTCGGCGGGTCGAAGGGATGGTGCGGTTTGACGAAGCCAACCATGAGCATGCTCGGCCGGTCCGCGCTCCAGGTGTCGATCGTCTCGGCAGCCCGATCGCCCGCCCACGTGGTCGAGTGGTGCGCATCGGGCAGGTTCGACACGCGCGCGCCCCAACTGTCCCGGTAACTCCGCGGGGCGGCCTTGCGATACTCGCCGACCTGGTCCTCGAGGTCGTTGAAGTCGACCAGGCCCCTGTCGCGGAGGTATCGATGGTAGTCGTCGTCCCACCGCCCCGGGCCGTTCTGCTCGGACAGCTCCATCCGCTCGAACCCCACGTCCTGGTACGTCGGCGTGTAGTGCATCTTGCCGACGGCCTTGGTTCGGTAGCCGGCCTTGGCCAGCAGGGCGGGAAAGGCAACCGTGCCGGGCGGCAGCGTGCAGTGGTTGTTATAGCCGCGATGCTGGTGGACGTACAGCCCGGTGACCAGCGAGTAGCGCGAGGGAGTGCAGACGGGATACGTACAGAAGCTGTTGTCGTAGCGAACCCCGTCGGCCGCCAGCGAGTCAATGTGGGGCGTCTTGATCTGCTTGTTGCCGTACGCACCGAGACACTCGATGCGATGCTCGTCCGTATGGATCAGCAGCACGTTGGGCCGCGGCAACGTCGGCTTGCTCATAGCCATGCCTTCGGTCAGCAGAGCGCCCGTGGCGCATCCGACAGCAACGCCTCTGAGAAAATCTCTTCGCTTCATGTCCTGCTCCAACTTGGCGGCACCCGCACTACGAACCACTGGCAAAAACTTCCCGGCCAGCCTCCGGCCGATCCCGGCGCGAAGACCGCCGACCTTTCCGACAACCTTATCACGAACCGCGAGATCAGCAAGTGCCATCTCCCCGCCGCCAACCGAGTCAGGGAGGATTCCCCGATGAACCTTAACCAGGCGACAGCAGTCGAATACGCCAGGAGCGAACCGGCCGGCAGCTCGCGCCGCGGACCGCTACTTGCCGGGCTTGTCAGGTTTGCCGGCCGGGGCGGCCTTGGCGGCGGCCTTGCCCGCTCCGGGCGGCAGGGCGTAGACTTCCACCTCCGTGTAGCGGTTCAGGTCGTCGCCGGTGTTGCCGTTGGAGTACAGCCGGACGTAGCGGGCGCGGGCGCCCCTGGCTGGGAACAACTGGCCCTCGTAGGTCTCGAAATATCCCCATCCCTCGCCGATGCCCATGCCGGCGGAGTTGTCGTGGTCGTTGTTGAACAGTGTGCGGACGTTCTCGATGAAGTCCTTGTCGTCGGAAATCTGGACGATCACATCGTAATACACCATCGGTTGCCGGTGCTCGTGCCAGGCGACGATCGCCTGGATCTCGTGGGCTGCACCCAGGTCGATCTGCACCCACTGGACGCCCGGCCCAAGCTCGACGTAGGAGTCTTGGTCGGCTTCCTTGGACCCGTCGGTGATCAGGTCCAGCGTGCCGATGACCGGCTCGGTGTCACTTGCGATGACCGGCCTCTTGGCGGCGACGTTCTTGGCGCCCTTTGGGGCCAGGAACGGCTCTCGCAGCTTGACGGGGCCCTTGGTGACCTTGACGTGGGCGCCGAGAGGCACGTTCGATAGCGTGCCGATGATTCGCGGCTTGGGCAGCTTGATCGGCAGGGGGGCGAGGCCTTTGGTCGCCTCCTTTCGGGCCGGGGCCGGCAAGGCGGCCTTTGTCGGCACCGCCTTTGCGGCGCCGGCGTCCTTGGAGTTGGCCTTGTCGGCCTTGTGCGTTTGCGTTCCGGCCGTCGCCGCCGCGACGAGCAGCCCCATCATTCCCAGCCTTGCCAGCGTGGTGATCATCTCTTGGTTCTCCTGAGCATCTTCGTTTCCGATCCGCGTTTGCGGCGGCGCTTCCCGTTTGGCGCCGCCTCTTACCGTCTTGACGTTCGGGATCGCTGTTTCTTAGGAAGAACCGGCCATTCGTGCCCAAACAACAGAAGACAAAGTTGAGCGGAGATAAACGCAGATAAATGCAGATGAACGCAGATGAATGCAAATGAACGCAGATAGCCGTTTCCCGAGCTTATTGCTTCATCTGCCGTCGCGACCGACGACCCGCGAAAGATCAAGACCGCCATCAGGGCCGCCCCCGGCCATCCCGGCCGGGATGATATTGATTGACAAAACGCGCTCTCCGCCGAAAGAAGCCGAAAGAAACCGGCTACCGCCGGCCGTTCGAGGAACCGAAGTGGTGACGGGCCCCGCGCGGGAGCGGCGAGAAGCATATGTCCCCAGATATTCACCTTATTTTATATCTTAAGGGCTGACCCCAACTGCCCTTCCCAACTGCCCTTCTGACCCCAACTGCCCCAGGTGCTGCCGTTTGGGATGATGTCGAATGGATATTTGGAAGAGCCCGCAAAAACCGTCTGCTACCGTTTTGACGTGGACTTGCTCATGGATGACCCCCGATTCCGAGAATCCGCGGATCGCCTTAACGGAGCTTGATGGATCGGCTATACGTGCTGTCGAAGAGTCATTCCTGGCTCTTATCCATAAGGCGCATCGCATCTCGTGTTCGATAAAACATTTCCTAGCAAATAGTTGCGCTGCGATAGAGTCTTCGCTCGGGAAAGAATCAGGGATCTGGTGAGTAACATGAATATCGCGGGTTCGAGAAACCCCTTGCTTTAACCTTCAACATCATGCATAGTTAGCCACGATAGTGCGCAGCCAGATAGGCCGTTCCTGGCAGCGCCGAGCGATCGTGGCCGCGAGAAACGTCGGCGACGTCAGGCTCTGTGTGGACGATGGCGAGCGTAGCTCAGGTGGTTAGAGCATCAGATTGTGGATCTGAGGGCCGCGGGTTCGAGTCCCGTCGTTCGCCCATGCGTGAGAAACGATGAAGATACCGGCAACAAGATACAAAGTGAGAGCCCGAATACCAGCCAATGTCGCGAGAGAGACGGCGTTTTCGGAAGCTGCCGACAGGGCGGGGATTACCTTGGCCCTTGACGAGAATGGCAACGTCGAAGGGGCTTGGGACGCGTCCTTACGTACGTTGGACAACACCTTAGGAATCCTACGCCAAATCGGGTTGACGGACTTTATGATTGAGCGATCGCTGATTTCAGTGACCGTAACAGCGCCAAGCGACAAGGCAGGAGATGTTCGGGGCGCGCTGAGGGCAGCGAAATCCGGCCTATTAAGGGAAGTTTCTGATGCTTTCAGGGGCGACACCATCTTCTATTGTGAAGTGCCGTGCGAACGTGCGCCCGAGCTGTACTGGAAACTCAGCACTTTCGCGGGCTGCAAGGTGTTTGGTGTCGAAGCCTTCCAGCCTGTGAGGGAGGTGTAGAATGACGAAGCAGTTCTTCTTGACAGCACCAGTTCTTTCCGCGCCGCGCCCGATTGTGGTGCGGGACTGTACGATTAGGCTTTGTGGCGAGACCGAGTACTCCTCTATCGAGGGGACGGATCCCGAAACCCTTCAGGACACACTCGACGCTCTCGTCTACGCTCTTCTAGAGCAGGGACTGCACCCACTCAGGCCGCTGCGCGTGGTCATAGGACTTCGAAGCAAAAGCGATTTGTCAATCGTGAAGCAGCCGCCAAGAGACGTCCACGGGTGGCTTCCGTGGGCCTTTGGCCGGCTCCCTTGGGATGAAATACCCCTCGTTGCACTGACGGAAGAGATATGTCGACGCGTCGAAGCTGCTTTGAGTCAAAACAAGTAGACCGAATGGAGAAGATGTATGTCCGAGAAATACGATGCGGTACAGAAGCTGGCTGGGACACGGGACGTTACGCCCGGCGAATATGCCCTCCGTCAGCGGGTCTGGCAAACCATGCTGACTGCGTTTGAGGCCTACGGCTACCGGGGCGTAGAAGTTCCTACGATAGAGCAAATGGAGCTTCACCTTCGCAAGTCGGGAGATGCCATTCGGCAACATATGTATCACTTCAAGGATCAGGGGCAAAAGGAAGTCTGCCTGCGGCCAGAGCTAACCGCGTCGGTGGCCCGAATGTACAACGCTAACCTTACATCCGAGCCAAAACCACTCAAGCTATTCTACCTCGGCTCCGCTTTCCGTTACGACCGTCCGCAGACTGGCCGCTATCGGGAGTTCACACAGGCAGGAGTCGAACTGATTGGGCCGGCCACGCCCGATTATGATGCGGAAGTTATCTCCCTTGCCTGCCGTATCATGGATGACCTTGGGATAGAAAGCTACTCAGTGGTGATCGGGAATATCGGGATCGTTCTGGAGCTTCTGGAAAAAAAGAACATTGAGGATCGCGCGAAGAACTACCTGATGGAGAAACTCGAGAACTTCAGCAAGATAGATGCGCCGAACAAGGCTGAGGCACTTCGCCTTTGGATTTCCGAGACAACGGCCGGGCTTAGCACGATAGGGATGTCTCCAGCTGAGCCATCGGACGAACGCAAGGAACTGCTTGCCATTGTCCAGAAGAAACCAGAGGAGGATATCACGAAACTCGTGGCTTGGGTGTTGCAGGCAATCTACCCCGGGGACAGGAGTATTGACGCAACGGAGATTGCCCGAAACCTCGTGGCGAAAATTCTGCGAAGTGAACAGGCAAAGGATATCTCAGAGACCCTTGAGTTTATTGGGCGATTGATGTCCCTGGAAGAGGGCGAGCCAGCGGCGGTCCTGCAACGTGCGAGTGACCTTGTTAGCGAGTTTGGGTTGGATACAGCTCGCATTGAGGAATTGAGTCAGATGGTTGAGTACCTTGATCTGCTTGGCGTTGATTGGAACAAGGTTCGAGTCGATTTTGCGTTCGGTCGGGGACTGCAGTACTATACAGGTATTATTTTCGAGATACACGTCGATTCGCCGGCACTTGGCCGAAGCCAGAAGCAAGTTTGCGGTGGAGGTCGGTACGACTCACTGATCGCCGACTTAGGAGGCGAGAAATCAGTTCCTGCCCTTGGCTTTTCTTTCGGCCTCGAACGCCTTACGCTATGCATGGAGAAGAGAGAAGCCGACGGGTGTCATCTTGATGCTTTCGTTGCACCAATCGGCGGAGAGATGGAGTTTAGATCGGCGCTTAGCTTCCTAAGTAGTGTCCGTGCCCGTGGTCTTCGTGCAGATGTTGGGGTCAAGGGCATGCGTCCTAGGGAACTTGCAGGGATGGCAAAGAGGCTCGGCGCCCGATATACGGTTTTCATAGGG
>JAUWQU010000751.1 GCA_030610965.1 Phycisphaerae bacterium | reverse complement strand
TTCTTCTTTTCCTTCTTCTTCTCCGCGAGATATCTGTTTTTTGGGACGCCCGGGCATGATCGACAACCGCCAGAGAGTCGGACTTATCGCCGGTAACGGCCGAGGGCCGTTTCTGGTCGCTCGGGGCATGAGGGCGGCCGGGGTGAAGGTTGTGGTCCTCGGCCTGCGCGGCCTGGCCTCGCCGCGACTGATGGGTCTGGCCGACGAGTTTCACTGGGTCGGCCTGACGCGGATCGGAAGCTGGCTGGCTGCGCTGCGACGGGCCGGCGCCGCCGAGGCCGTCATGATCGGCGGCGTGAAAAAAGGCGAAATCTACTCGCCGCTACGACTGCTGAGGTATATTCCGGATATTCGCACCGCCTGGCTGTGGTACGTGCGGATCCGCAAGGATAAACGCGACAATGCCGTTCTCCTGGCTGTCGCCGAGGAACTGAAAAAGGAGGGCATCGAACTCGTGTCATCCGTCAAATACTGCCCGGAACACCTGGCCGACGAAGGCCTGATGACCCGAACACCCGTGCCGCTCGGGATCGAGCAGGACGTCGAGTTCGGCTGGCGGATCGCCCGGGCCAGCGCGGACCTGGACATCGGCCAGTCCATCGCGGTCAAGGAACGCGACATAATCGCCGTCGAGGCCATCGAGGGCACCGACGCCATGATCGGCCGCGCGGGCGAACTCTGCCGCGTTGGCGGGTGGACGCTTATCAAGGTGGCCCGGCCGGCCCAGGACATGCGATTCGACGTGCCGACCGTGGGTCCGGCCACAATCCGTAACCTCCGCGACGCCCGCTGCGCCTGTTTGGTGGTCGAGGCCGGCAAGACCGTCATCGTGGACAAACCCGACACCCTCGCCCTGGCCGACAAGCTGGGCATCGCCGTCTTCGGCAAACGAGGCGAAGGCAAATAGCATCGGCAGCGGGGCCTTGCTGGCAGAAAGGGAGAAACATCCCCAGGCCGCGGGCCCCCATCTCGCGTTTTCCTGCCCCTCTGAGCCTCTGTGTCTCCGTGGTGAATCGCGGCTTGGCTCAGGCGCAGCTCGTCACGGCGCCGTCGGTGTGGAGGCAGGCTGCGAGGATCACGTGGCGGAGCTTGTCCGTGGGGATCTCGGCCAGGAAATCATCGGTGAAATCCAGCGGGAAACGCGTCTTCAGCGAATCGAGCAGGGCCTTGAGTTCCCGTCGGTCCATCGCGGCCAGGCGGGTGATCAATTTATCAAGTTCGTCATCGGTCACGGCGTGTATACTCAACATCTGCCAGGTTAATCCGGTGGGGCCGAGGTGGCAATCCAGGTTGGCCTCCTACTAGGTATCGACGGGCTGACACGACGAATTAAATGGTTTCGGAAGGATTCTCCCAATAACGCTGCCATCGCGACCGTCGGTTGGCTTGGGCCGTTCCGATCGCCACGCGGTGGCACGCGAATTGTATGCGTTCACCGATGTGGGAAAACGGTGGAAAACCCGCGAAGCACGCAGGCAAAACGTTATATAGGTAATGCTTATGAATATATCTATCATATTCTCATATGTTAGTATGTCTGAAAGGGCATAGGTTATGCGTCCTTTGTGAGAATTGACGGAAGGCACGATGGAACCTCTTGCAAGCGATTTCGACTACCCTCTCGACCCGGCCCTCATAGCCCAGCAGCCCCTGGCCAGGCGTGATGAGTCCCGCCTGATGGTGCTGCGGCGAAAGACGGGCCGGACAGAGCTTCGCGTCTTTGGCGACCTTCCATCGTTGCTTCTGCCGGGGGATGTGATGGTGGTCAATAACACACGCGTGATTCCCGCGCGGTTTTTCTGCCGGCGCGGCACGGGCGGGCGCATCGAAGGCCTTTTTCTAAAACAGGACCCCCGCAGCGAAACGCCAGGGCAGTGGTCGGTCCTTCTCAAGGGCGCGGGCCGCTGCCGGGTAGGTGAGCGGCTTGGGCTTGTCGGGGCGGAGGGCTCTGTCGAGCTCGAGTTGCTGGAAAGCCGGGGCGCCGGTCAGTGGCTCGTGGCGGCGGACCCGCCGGCCCCGGCCGCGGAAATCCTCGCCCGCGCAGGCCGCACTCCGCTGCCGCCGTACATTCGCAGACCGGCCGGCTCGGCCAGGACTGCCGACGCCTCCGACAGGGACCGTTACCAGACCGTCTACGCCGCATCCGACGGCGCCGTGGCCGCCCCGACCGCGGGCCTGCACTTCACGCCGGAGGTCCTCGCGGCCCTCGAAGCACGAGGCATAAAAGCCCTGACCGTCACGCTGCACGTCGGGCTCGGCACGTTCGCGCCGGTCAAGGTCGAATCCCTCGCCGACCACCAAATGCACAGCGAGTGGTACGAAATGCCCGCCGCTACCGCCGACGCACTCAACGCCGCCCGCGATGAGCGCCGCCGAATCGTCGCTGTCGGCACTACCAGCGTCCGCGTGCTGGAATCTGTCATCGGACCCGATGGGCGGTTTGAGGCCCGAAGCGGCTGGACCGATATTTTCCTCTATCCCCCGGCCGAGTTTCGGGCCACCGACGCGCTGATAACAAACTTCCACCTGCCGCGAAGCACGCTGCTTATGCTCGTCGCGGCTTTCGCCGGCACAGAGCGCGTGCTTTCAGCGTATGAGGAGGCAAAGCACCTCGCCTATCGCTTCTATTCCTACGGCGACGCGATGCTGATTCTCTAAACCGCTCTGTCAGGCATACCTTGAAAGATGAGAAAGGCATCATGCGGCTTTGCGCTTGGTTTGTTTGGCTTTGGGCTTCCGGAGAGCGGCAGGGG
>JAUWQU010000486.1 GCA_030610965.1 Phycisphaerae bacterium | reverse complement strand
CATCGCGTCGGCCAACCGGCTGAAGCCCGCGTTCGTGATTGTCTGCGGCGATCTGCTGAACCGCAACGGCACGCCCAAGCCCGCCCACGCCGAGGAAGATCAGCGCCGAGCCAAGGCATACCTCGACGCCGCCGCCAAGCTCGATAAGAGAATCCAGCTCTACAACGTCGCGGGCAATCACGACGTCGGCAACAACCCCACGCCCGAGACGCTCGCCTGGTATGAGGCGAGGTTCGGCAAGTGCTGGTACACCTTCCGCTATGGCGACACCCGCGCGATCGTGCTGGAATCCGACGTTCTCAAGTACCCCAAAGGCGCCCCTGCCGCGGCCAAGCGGCAAATGGCGTGGCTGGCGGAGGTCCTCAAGGCCGCCGACGCCGAAGACCTCCAACACCGCCTCGTCTTCATGCACCATCCGATGTGCAGGCAAAGCATCGACGAAGGCGACAACTACTTCACCATGCCCAAGGAGCTTCGCGCAAAGCTGTTGAAGCTGTTCCACGCCCACAAATGCGAGGCCGTCTTCAGCGGCCACTACCACGGAAACCTGCTGGTCAAAGACGCCGAAATGGAACTGATCACCACCAGCGCGATCGCCAAGAGCCTCCATAAGGATCCTCCGGGCTTCCGGATCGTGCGGGTCACGCCCGAGCGCGTCGAACACAAGTACTACGCTCACGAGGCCGTCCCCGCCGCGATCGACCCGACGAAGAGCCTCCCCTGACCCGCTCTGTAGAGGAGCCTTATTCAGGGCCGTTGGTTAGTCCATGTTTTCCCGCGGCCGTGTACGTCCCGGCGGAAGGCGCTGCTTCCATCACGGAATCGGGCAAACCCGCCGACAAGCCTTAAGGGTTGAAGTTTTTGCGGATGGAGAACAGGGCGGTGATTTACGAAGTGGGTTCCGGAACCTGCCGGTTCGAATCCATGCTTGCCGAAGCCGTTAGATAAAGAATCCAAGAACATGGAACCGCAATGATGAGCATGAGCATGATGAACGCAGTCAAATCCACCAGCACCGCATTGAGCCTGCTTCTTTCGGCATTTTGCGAGCGTGCCGGGGCTCTGCCGCCCGCGTTTGAGAGTGTGCCTCAAAAAAGCCCGCTCGCCTCGTTCATAATCCAGCCGAAGCGCATCGTCTGGGCCTCCGATCAAGGCGTCCGGAATTCCGCGAATCTCCTCAAGAACCATCGTGGCCAGGCCGTGCTCCGCGAGCCCATCCCACCGCTCGTGATGAAACCGGGCGGCGGGATCGTTATCGACTTCGGCATGGAAATCACCGGCTCGGTCGAGCTTTTTACGGCCTCTTCCCAGCCGAAGGGGGGCTCGGTTCGCATCCGCTTCGGAGAGTCCGTCGCGGAAGCCATGGCGAATATCGGCCAGCGCGGCGCGCAGAACGATCACGCCTTGCGCGACCAGGTCGTGAAAATCCCGTGGCTTGGCAAGATCACCATTGGGCCCAGCGGTTTCCGCTTTGTCCGGATCGACAACGCCGATCCGAAGATGGATGTCCAACTTAGCCAGGTCCGCGCGATCCTGACACTGCGGGACATTCCCTACGTCGGTTCCTTCAAGTGCTCCGACGAGCGGCTCAACAGAATCTGGGAAACCGGCGCCTACACCGTCCACCTCAACATGCAGGACTACCTGTGGGATGGCATCAAACGCGACCGTCTCGTCTGGCTGGGCGACATGCACCCGGAAGTGAGCGTGATCAACTGCGTTTTCGGCCTTAACGAAGTCGTCCCGAAGAGCCTGGACATGATTCGCGATATCACGCCCGTCACCGCCTGGATGAACGGCATCAGTTCATACTCCATGTGGTGGATTCTCATCCACGATGAATGGTACCTCCATCATGGAGGCCTCGACTACCTCAGGCAACAGCAGCCCTATCTAACCGCTCTGCTCAAGCGCCTTGCCACTTTCGTCGATGCCGACGGCAGGGAAAAACTCAACGGTATGCGTTTCCTCGATTGGCCCACCGCCTCCAACCCTGTCGCCGTGCATCATGGCCTGCAGGCCATGATGACCCTCACAATGGAAAGCGGCGCGAGGCTCAGCGAAATCCTCGGCGACAAGGAAACCGCCGGACTCTGCACCGACACCGCTGAACGCCTCCGCAAACACATCCCCGAGTCCAGCGGACGCAAGGCTCCAGCGGCTCTGCTTTCGGTCGCCGGCCTTCGCGATCCTGCCGAAGTCTCCACAAACGTTCTCAAGAAAGACGGCCCCAAGGACCTCAGCACCTTCTACGGCTTCTACGTCCTCAACGCTCTCGCGAAATCCAACGACATCGACACCGCCCTCGGCTTCATCAGCCAATACTGGGGAGGCATGCTGGACTTTGGCGCCACTACCTTCTGGGAAGACTTCGATCTCGCCTGGGCCAAGAACGCGGGTCGCATCGATGAACTGGTGGCTCCCGGCAAGAAAGACCTGCACGGCGATTTCGGCGCATATTGTTATACCGGCTTCCGCCACAGCTTCTGCCACGGCTGGGCCGGTGGGCCCACCGCCTGGCTGAGCAAGAACGTTCTTGGCATCACGCCTGTCGCGCCTGGTTGTGCCCAGGTGAGAATCGCCCCCCATCTCGGCCGGCTCGCCTGGGCGGAAGGAACTTACCCCACGCCGAAAGGCCCGATCCACGTCCGCCATGGCAAGCAGCCCGATGGCAGCACCAGAACCACCGTCAAGCTTCCCGAAGGAATCGTGCGGGTGAAATGAACGGATCTGCCGTCGTCTTATGGCGTTGCGATGTTCCAATTGTGGTTCGAGAGTCAAAGCCATGAATGCGATTGCCTGGTCCGAGATCGTAGTGATATCTGTGGGAAGCCTGATGCTTTTTCTAGGGGGTGCTCGCTACTTGTACGTTACGGTCCAGGTCGCCGGGCCGCCTCGTTTCGAGGTAAGCGTCAGTTCCCCCAGGCCGGCGGGGCCGGGGATCGATGAGATGCGTGCCGTCACGCCGTCGGCCGCGGCGACCGTCACGCCGGCCGGGGCGAAGCCGTTGTTCGCCAGGATCACGCGATACGGCTCGCCGGCGACGAGCTTCGACGTGCCGCCGAGCGCGCGGGCGCGGCCATCCCACTTCGGCTTGCCGGTCAGGTCGGTGTAGCCCTGCATGATGTGGCGGTCGGTGGCGATCCATTGGGGATGGTCCTCGACGGCGTGGACCGAGAGTACCCGGGCCTCGCCCGCCCGCAGTGTCTGGGCCAGCAGCCCGGCCCCGGGGATCTTCCCGACGAATCGATCGTTCCAGAAGTCGTAGACGTAATAGGACCTCGCCGCATCTAGCCCCAGCGCGCCGAAGGCCATATCGCCGGCCAGCCTGACCTTGATGGCCTTTTCCGCTTGTTCATCGTGGTTGTACAGCACCAACTGGCGCCATGTGTCGCTGATCGCAAAATCGTAGATCGCGGGGATCTCGCTGACAAATGCGTCGATGGGCCTGGCCGTCAGCGGCGAGGCGTGATAGGGAATCGTCCTGCTGAGATCGTGGAGCACTTCGGGGCTCATTCGCCCGAAGCTCTCGGTCGCCAGGAACCTGCCGGTCACGGTGTAGCTCATAGTCAGCACGGCGCGGCGCTGCTCGGCGTTGATGGGCGTTTCCTGCTTCGCGCCTTTGACGATCAGCGCCTTGCCGTCCATGTCGTAGTTGACCAGCATGCGGTTCTTGTACCACCGCAGGCCCGCCTTGCGAACGGCGCTGGCGCGCAGGACGTTGTTGTCCCCCTCGGTTCGTTGCGAGTCGACGAGCCCGGTGGCGAGGTCCGAGCCCCAGGCGAGGCGTTCCTGAAGATAGCAGACCGGGCCCAGCCCGTCGCGGGCCAGGCGGTACACGGTTCGATAGGCCGCCGCCGCCGTCGAATTGCTGTCCTCCATCCCTCCCCGGGCGGGAAAGGCACGGGAAGGGTAATCGAAGAAGATGCCCTTCATCCCCGACTTGCCGAGCTTGGAGTACACGTCGCGCATGTGTCGCAGGAAACCCGGATCGGTGTAATCGTAGGATTCCTGGTAGTAGATTCTGTAGATCCCCCCGCGTATCCCGTGACGTTCGATTTGTCGCTTGCCGTCAGCGGTCAGGCGGTAGCGGTGGGGATCGTTGAAGAGCATGTGTCCGGGAAACGCCTCGGCGTAGTCTTCGGATCGCACGCCCGGCTGGAAGTACGTCGTCGGGATGCCGCCGCGGTCGGTAATCGCCTTGCACCACTTG
>JAUWQU010000642.1 GCA_030610965.1 Phycisphaerae bacterium | reverse complement strand
CCGTCTTGCCCGCGCCCCAGCCCGTCGTGCAACTGATCGCGTTGAGGCCCGCCACGCGAAGCCGCCCGTCTTTGCTGGCAAGGGCCTTCTTGATTTCCGGGATGGCCTTTTCGCCCTGGAAACCCATAGCGTTGGCTGCCCAAACTCTGGTGGTCGGCAGGTAATGCCTCATCATCTTGGCATACCATGCGACGGGCATCTTCTTCTTCCGCTCGTCATTGATGCTGGCCTTGGCCCCGCGCGAAAGCTTCTTGCCGTCGGCGCCGTACAGCGTCGAGAACACCGCCTTGATCTCGTGCGGTTCCATGTCGATGACGACGCCGTCGACGGTGTCGGTTCTATGGAAGTCGTCGGTTTCCAGGGCAAGCTCCACGGCCGTGGGCTTGTGCGGGACGCTGTACTGGGTGCGCGGCTTGCCGGAGATGCGCAGGTTCTTGAGGTACGAGGTGTAGGCCATGGCGATCAGGCCGGTCTGGTATGACGGCGCCTTGCCGATCACGCCGTGCCCGGGGAAGTACGGCGTCTTGAAGCCCCCGCCCGGCATTCGGGACAACTCGAAATGCCAGATCAGCTTGTCCTTGTTTCGGCGGTAGGAGTCCTTGTGGTGCTCGGGAACGAGCACGTCTACAACGTTCCGCCAAGTCATGTTGGCGAAGGTCGAGCCGTGCCCGCTTTCGCTGTCGTCGTAACTGTCGGTCTCGCTGAGGGCGAGCAGTTGGGCGCCGGCCTGGAACTTCTTGTCCGGCAGCAGCGTCAGGGCCGACGCCAGTCCGCCGTTCTTGCCGTTCGAGGAGCCCCACAACTCGGGATGATGGTCGCCATAGGGCACGCCGCCGCGCCCGGCGAAGCGGAAGAACAGCCTCAGTGCGTCGTTGTAGGTGACATCGCTGACCTTCACGCCGCATTCGCGCGACAACATCAGGGTCGTCAGGGCCTGGTCGCCCGCGGCGTTCAACAATCCGCCGGTGACGTAGCCGGGCCCGCAATGGCTGGTGCCGTGGCCCCACCCGCCGAAATACTGGCCGGCGCTGAGTTGGTCGCACCGGGCCTTCAGCGACGGCAGGACCCGCTTGTCGCCCGTGGTGAGATAGTACTCGCCCAGGAAAATGCCGCTGTAGCCGATGCCCCAAGTGCTCGTGCCGGCCCTGCCGGCGGCCAGTTTGGTCGCGTAGGCCTCGACGGCGGGCATGTATTTCTTCTCGCCGGTCGACAGCAGGAACAGCCCTTCGAGGTTGCCCGTGATCCCGCCGCCGGGGCCGCCCTGTTTGAGGATGAACGACGCGGTGTCGTCGACGATCCGCCGCGACTTCTTGCAGTTGGCGGGGAACGTCGGGCTGTAGCTGCCGATGGCTTCGAGGTGGATCGTGACCGTCTGCTTCGCGTCGCCGCGACTGATCGAGAACTTCATCTTGCCGTCGCGCCCGCCGTCGAGGCCTACGCGCCCCTCGGCCGCGTTGATCGCAAAGCCGAGCGGGTGTCGCGGGTCCTGGATCTCAAGCGAGACGCCGTCGACCGCCAGCAGCACGTCGCCGGTTTTCAGCTTGCCCGCCGCGGGGGTATTCGGCGTGACCTTCGTCACCCGCAACACGCCGTCTTTTATGTCGGCGTTGATGCCGGTCACGCCAATCATGAACTCCTTGCACTCCTTGCCGGCCGGCAGCGTATTGGCCAGGGCGCCCAACGGCGCCGCCGAGATAAGAAGCATGGCAATCGCGAATCGTTTCATCGTTTCTCCTGGGTTGTCGCGAGACGCCGGGCGCCTCGCCTGTTTATGCGTCACAAGATAACATGAAACTCGCAACTTTGCCTTAGGTTTCGTTCCTTGTTGCTCGGCACAATGCCGGCGCTCGCTGACGAGCCCACTTTAGAGCGGGCTGGCAGAACACTGGAGGCCGGCGGCGGCTTTCATTCTCGCCGGCCTTGGGGTATCCTTGCCGGCCGAGGTGAGCGTGATGGCGATATCGCCCGAAAAACGGGAGATGGACAACCTTCAGCGCCTGCTGGCCCTGGCCAAAGCGGAGGACCTCGGCGGCGGCGACGTTACGGGCGAGTTGCTGCCGGCGGAACTCCGCGCCGAGGCGCGGTTCGTGGCCCGCCGGGAGTTGGTCTTCTGCGGCGGGCTAATGCTCTGCGCTATCGCCGGGGCGTACGATCAGGCCATCGCCACGGACGTCGCCATCCCCGACGGCCTGCGCGTCGAGGCCGGGGCCAAACTCGCCAAATGGTCCGGCCCGGCCCGTGGCGTGCTGGCGGCTGAGAGGGTAGCGCTGAACTTCATCCAGCGCCTCAGCGGCATTGCGACGTTGACGCGGCGGTACGTCGACGCCGCGGGCGGCTCGGGCGCAGCCATCCTCGACACCCGCAAGACGACCCCCGGCTGGCGTGACCTGGCCAAGTACGCCGTCCGCTGCGGCGGCGGATGCAACCACCGGCGCGGGCTCTTCGACGCGATACTCGTCAAGGACAACCATCTCGGCGTGCTGGCCCGCTCGGGCGGCGGCGACCCCATTTCCGACCTGGCCGACCGGCTCGTCGAGGCCCGCGCCAAGCTCGGGCCCGACGGGTTCATCGAGATGGAGGTCGATACGCTCGGCCAGCTCGAGACAGCCCTGAAACTGCCCCTGGACATGATACTGCTGGATAACATGACGTGCGAGCAGATGGTGCGTGCGGTGGCCATTCGCGACTCGGCCGGGCTGCGCGGGCGAGTGAAACTCGAGGCCTCCGGCGGGATCACGTTGGCGAATGTCGCGGCCGTCGCGGCGTGCGGCGTCGAGCGGATAGCCATCGGCGCCCTGACGCACTCGGCGGAGGCGGCGGACATCGGCCTGGACGTGGAACTGCTGCCGTGAGAGGGATATCTCATCGCAGAGCCCGCAGAGAACACGAGATGATTTTCAGGAAGGCGTAGGGAGCGTGCGGCCTCGGGTCGAGCCGGGGTCGCGGAGATACAGTGTATTCGCACCCAGGGATTGCTATCCCTGGGCTTCAGGCGTCGCTGTTTCTGTTTCGTGCTCTTTTGCTGTTGCCGTCAATGTTGTTGTTGCTGTTAGTGTTGCTGTTGCTGTCAATGTTATTGTTGCTGTTAATGTTGCTGTTGCTGTTAGTGTTGTTGTTGCTGTTCGTGTTGCTGTTGCTGTTCCTACTACCTATTACCTACTACCTACTACCTGTTACCCACTACCTTCTTCAACGAATGAAAGCCACGGACGACATTCTGGTGATGCTTTACGATCGCCAGGGCGGGTA
>JAUWQU010000810.1 GCA_030610965.1 Phycisphaerae bacterium | reverse complement strand
CCGGCCCGACGATCGGCCCGGCCCCGGCGATCGAGGCGAAGTGATGCGCGAAGACCACCGGCGTCGGCGTGGGGACGTAGTCGCGCCCGTCGGCCAGCGTAACCGCCGGAGTCGCTCGTGACGGGTCCCTGCCCAGCTTGCGGGAAATGTAGCCCGAGTACAGCCGGCCCGCGCCGAACAGAAAGGCCACCGAAACCAGCACTACCAGGAGGACAGTCATAAAAGCGCTCCTTCGCGGCCATGCTTGTGGGCCAGACCAAAGGAAGTGTCGTAGCCGGCCGCGGCGGCCCATGATAACGGCCGGGCGTCCGCAACGTCAACATCACTCGGGCTTTCGGGCGTCCAGCCGGCGGGTGATGGTGACGACTTTTCGGCCATCGGCGATTCGAAGGCGTCCGGCGTATTTTGGGATTCCACCGATGCGGATGATGACCTCGCCGTCGTCGGGCACGTCGGTGGCCAGCACGTCGCCGACGGCAAGGTCGGCCAGCTCGGATGAGTCGAGCTCCAGCCCATCGATCGCGGCGGTGACTTTCAGCGGCGCGATGCTGACGCGGCGGGGCTTTTTGGCATGGGCACGGGCGCGGGCGTCGTCGACGAGCCGCCCGCAGGCGCACAGTCGCATCGTGCCGACCAGTCCGGCCAGCGAAAGCTCGAAGGTCGCCACGATGACGCGGTCGTCAGGGGATACGCCGGCGGCGGGGCACGAATCGGCCCGTAGCTCGCCCGGCGAACCGCCCGGGCGGGCGGCGGACAGGCTCATGGCCGCAAGATTGGCCAGGTGCATCAGGACGCGTCGTTCGGCCGGGGTCAGCGGACGCTGCGCCTGCGGCGTGGCCTCGACCGGGCCGCCCATCAACCGCTCGACAAGCGTAAAGGCGATGGCCGGCGAAAACTCCAGGCACGCTACGGCGGCGGGGTCGGCCTGGTCAGTTGCGGTCGGGACCAGGCGAAAGGCGCAGGTGGGTTCTTCGACGGCCTGGGCGAACTGTCGGTGGGACATTTCGGACACGGCTACCAGCCGGGCGCCCATGTCCGCCCGGAGAAGCCCGCCGGCCGCGGCGGCAAAAGACGTGGCGAAACTATCCGCCAGCCAGGCCAGCTCTCGAGGCCTGCCGGATGATTGATACCACTGAAGGTCGCCCGGCGCAGCCGTCGCGTCGTCGCCGTCGCTCGCGTCGACGTGCGTCCGCCCGTCAAGGCCCAATGGCTCGTGAGTCTCGGTCACGGACGACCTCCATGTCGCCGATAGAGCGCCGCGGTCCGCCGCGGCTGCCGTGTGAGAAAGTCTACCACTAATGCGACTGCGACGCGAGAAAGCCTCTTCAACATCAGGCAAGGCTGACCAATAACATCAACGCCACAGCGAGCAATATCAGGGCCAGCGGGGCAAGCATCACGATCAATCCTGCTATCCAGAGTCCCCGTTTCCGCAGGGACAGTCCGACAATGAGCATTACGAGCCCGGCGATGAACGGGATAACCATGGAGCAACTGCCTAGAAGCATTAGTTCCTGCCAACCGACTGCAAAGCCTCTCATTTAACGTTCTCCAAATGGCGCCCTGACAGGCGGACAGTCCTGTTTGCCCTCTGTCGCGCCGCCGGGGCTATGCTTGTAAGAGTATAACTTCCACAAAACGCGAGAAGGTGTTTCGTCAAGACTGCGCGCCGATTACCACAGGTCCGACACAAGTCGCAACGCGACAGTCAGCACCACCGGGCTCAGAATCATCAGGCCAAGTCCAACCAGGTAAAGTCCACGTTTATGAACGCACAGCCCGACAATGAGCATTACCACTCCGGTGACAAACGCGAATGGGGCAAGGAAAACGAGTTTGAAAAGTATATCCAGCCAATCGCTTGCCGATGCGATCATATGTCGCTCCCCAATGTTGACCAGCCGAACAGACCTATGCTACAGGGCTTCCCCGCAAATCACAAGCCCGGTCATTCCCCGAAAGCCAAATCTCTGCTCGCTGAAGCGGGCAGGCCTCAACTACTTCTTCCCCGCGGTCTGTGCCACCACCTTCACGTCATTGCCGAAGGCATTGAGGCCTTTCAGGCGGTTGGCGGTGATTGTCGCTTCTATCTCGGCGGTCGTGCCTTCGTAGGTCTGGCTGTCCACGCGGGCGTGCCGGGCGATGTACTGCATCAGTTTGCCGTTGGTGCAGTCGGCCTGGATCTTCACGCGGACGTCGCCGCCGCCGGCGCGGTCGGCCACTCGCTTGACCAGTTCGTCGGCGCCCTTGCCGGTGGTGGCCGAGACGAAGATGGCGTCCGGGTACTGGCTGGCAAGCAGCGTGAAGATGGTCGGGTCCACGATCTTGTCGATCTTGTTCAGGACCATCGTGACCCGCTCGCGGTCGCAGCCGAGCTCGTCCAGGACATCCTCGACGGCGCGGATCTCGGGGGAGACGCGGTCGTGCGAGGCGTCGGCGACGTGGATGAGCAGGTCGGCGCCGATGGCCTCTTCGAGGGTGGCCTTGAAGCTGGCCACCAGGCG
>JAUWQU010000169.1 GCA_030610965.1 Phycisphaerae bacterium | reverse complement strand
CCTTCTAAATAGGGAAGCTAACCATTTTTCGCCCCCTACCCCTCCACGGATACCAGCCCTGCCCCGCGAGTCCCAATCCCGAAGCCCAGGGATCTTTGGTAGCAATCCCTGGGAACCTCACTCCTCACCCCTCAACTACCCGTCACCCCTTCGTCGGCACGTCCAGCGTGATGCTCTTGCCCGCACCCATCGTCCGTATGCATGGCAGTTCCACTTGGCCCGCGCCGGCGAGCGCCAGCCGCAGCAGCCGAAGCCGCCCGAACAGTACGGTCAGCTTCGCCCGTACCCACCCGCCGCGCGGAAGCGAGGGCCTGTTCGCCGGGCCCCGTGAAACACGACCTGTCATGCGGCTGAGTTCTGGAACCATACGCCAAGCCATCTGGCAGGAAGCGATTCGGAACGTGACAGCCAAAGGCACTATTAGCCCGTATTCCGCCTTGCGCGGCTCATGAGGGCCCAAATATGTCGTTCAGTGAAGGTTGCGTCTTCGGCGAGGCAATATTCTTGTATGCTTCCCTTGCCACACGTTGCGCTTCCGAATCGGCGGGGGCCGTTTTCGATATCCGGTCAAGCTCCGGCAAGGCTCTGCGGGCCTTCGGGCCGATATTGCCCAGGCAAATGATGGCGTTCAAACGAGCCCTGCCGTCTTTATCCTTCAGCAGAGCAATCAACGCATTGACAGCCTCGTCGGTGACGGGCTTGAACTTCCCCAGCGCGCAGGCGGCGTGGCCACGCATTTTGGAATCCCGGTCTTTGGCCGCCTCCAGTATCGCCCCCAGCGCCCTGGCATCCCCGGTGCCGCCCAGCGACCAGCAGGCCACGCGCCGCACGGTTTCATCTTTATCCTTCAGTAAAACGGTCAGCGCGGTGACAGCCTGGTCGGTGGTGGGCTTGATCTCCCCAAGCGCTTCGGCGACGCGGAATCGCACGATGGAAGCCCGGTCCCCGGCCGCGGCCACCATCGCGTCCAGCACCCGAGCGTCGCCGATGGCGCGCAGCGAATCGCAGGCGTCGCAGCGCACGAACTTGTTCTCATCCTTCATCAAGGCGATCAGCGCATGAACGCTCTCGTCGGAGGCCGGCTTGAACGCCCCGAGCCCCTCGGCCGCATGGGCTCGAATCATCCAGTCCTTGTCCCTGGTGGCGGCCAACAGCACGCGCAGCGCCCGGACGTCGCCGATTCGGCCCAGTGCCTTGGCGACAAAAGAGTCCATACAGGCGTTCGTGGCTGTCATTCTCTTGACCAGCGCGTCGATCGCGCCCGTGGCGCCGGGGCCTATCTCTGTCAGCGCGTCGATCGCCCGGTGCTCGACCTGCCCGTCGCCCGAGTCCATCGCCGCCACCAGCAGCGGCACGGCCGGGGCGCCGATCGCGACCACGAGATCGCGGTAGTTCTCCTCGATAGCCACGGCATTGCCCTTCCTGCCCAGCACCTTCAGCAGCGCGGGAACGTACTCAGCCGGCGGGCCGACCTTGGCGATCGCGCCAGCCATCGTCGAGACGATCTCATCGTCCTTCTCCGCGACCATGGCCTTAGCCAAGGCCTCAGCGGCGTCCCTGGCCTCCGGGCCGCCCCACCCCAGGCGACTGGCCGACGCCCTGCGAACGACGGCGTCCTTGGATTGCAGGCCCTTGACGAGGTACGGAACGCCGGCCTTGCCCGTCCTGGCAAGCCCTTCCGCCACATCATAAATGCGATAATCCGGCGGACGGGGATCGGAGTCCTGCAGGAGCTCCGCGCCCAGCGTCTTGGCCCTCTCGGCCGGGGGGATCTCCGGCGGGCGTTCGACGTGAACCTTGGTCATCAACTCCGGGTTTGCGACCCACAGCGCGAAGTAAGGATGCTTCGCGCCTTTCCGCTGAAGCAGAACGAGGTACGGTTTATCGAACTCCATCCAATGAGGGCTGGCGCTGAAGGCAGAAAGGTATGCAAGGGACATCAGTTGGGCGCCCTTCTCATCAAGCCGAAAGCGAGTGACCTGGAGAGCATCCAGAATGGGCATACCGGCCTGCACAAGGGTCTTGCCGATAAGCTGGTCGTAGCGTTTGGCGATGTCGACGTTGATGACGGGCACCTTGAGCGCGTCTTCGTCGGTCATGTTCTCGGGCCTGGATGAACCGACGCGTTTCAGAACCAGGTCAATCGTCTCGGACAGGGTTTTGCCGGGCTTGACTTTCGCCAGGATCAGGTGGTCGTCTTTGGCTTTCGTCCGCAGCTCTACGA
Source organism: Phycisphaerae bacterium (assembly GCA_030610965.1). Taxonomy (GTDB): domain Bacteria; phylum Planctomycetota; class Phycisphaerae; order SM23-33; family SM23-33; genus JAUWQU01. Next base: position 5,252 of record JAUWQU010000169.1, on the reverse strand, counting down.
TGAAATCGTCCCCGCTTCTGTAATCGTAGATCAGGACCTGGGCATTGAGCATCGTCCTGTGCCGGCGATGGTTGAGGTGTTCTTCCTTCGTCGCTTCGGCAGGCTCGTCGGGCAGCGGAGCCTCCGGCCCGTCGTAGGGCGTAGCACCGAACGTGACAACGTGTGCATCGAGAAATCGCATAGGGAGAGAGCTTCGCTCGAAAGGCTCCTCGAACAGCAGGTCCTTGAGCAGGTACGCGTACGCTATCCACCAGTTCTCGCCTACCTCCCTGGCGGCGACGGGCACGCGCGCGAGGGGTTTGCCGGGGAACTTCCTGGCCAACTCCTTGTTGATCTTCTCGACGATGGCCGGGCCGACGCCCGCCATGGCCAGAAAACTCGCATCGTCAAGATCGTCCCTTGTCGCGGTGCGCCTATTCAGGACGCCGACCATCGGCGGGGCGTTGTCGATCTGCAGCGGCCCACCCGCAAGATCGCACATCTCGTTCCACGCCAGTTGAAACGTCGAGCACCACATCACGCTCGTGTTAGGGTCGATTCTGACCTCAAGATGTGGCGTGACGATGATCCCGGCGAATTCAGAAGCGTTTGGCTTGACAATGGCTGTCACAGCCTGGCCCGCGGCCATGGGTTTGCCATGCTCCGCACACCCAGCGGCCAGGACGCTCAGTCCGACCAGCGAAACCAGCAGCGAAGTTCGCATGAGAGTCTCCCTTCTTGCCCTGAAATCGTCGGACGCTCCGCTGGAACGCCCTGTGATCTGCATGATCACGGGGTGCCTCGACATCGTCACTTGTCCAAGGGCTGCCATGTCCATATCTCACCGCCTGATGAATAACGACAAGTCCCCGCCTTCAGGGACCCCAGTGCCGCTTCGACTGCGCTATTGTGGTGCGCGTGCGGGAGGCGGCACGGGCGAATCGTGCGAACCCAGCACGCCACGCCGATAGCCCCACCGCCGCAGTCGCATCGCCAGCCCGTAAGGCTTGCTCGCCAGCCACGCGCACGCGCGAATGCAAGAAGCACCCGCGCCGCCACGCCTGCCGCTCATGATTTCCTTGGCCGTCCGCTGATCCATCACTCGACCGACAGTGTACCACCAGCCCCGCCCAAATAAACCCCAGACGCGCCCGCGCCCGTTCTAAATGAGATGGCGCTTCTAGCAGACATCTGCTCCATCAGGAACAGAACTGCACCGATGTCTTTAATTGTCATCCTCGCCAAAGTCCTGCTCGGATTATGCCCGGAGATACCCAGGGCGTCCTTGCGGCTCATATAGGCGTGTGAGCCGCGGTCTTCGCCATTGGTCTAGACGATCACCGCCCCGAGCTTCGAAAGGCTCTTCCGCACCGATTCCGCGTCGACTTGGGACACCGGTGTTGCTCCTGATGCCGCGAGGGATGCGGTCACTCCGGCGGCTTCACCGGTCTGGTTAAGATTCACCATCACCCGGATTCCGCCAAATGCGCCTCGGTCAGTCGAGATCATCCTGCCGGCCAGCACGACGTTCGGGGCCTTGTCGCTGACCATGGCGCCGAGCGGGATCTGGTAGAAGTCGCCCTCGGGCTCCTTGAACTTGAACTTGCCCGTCTTGGGGTCGTGCACATCGATATGATAGGTGCCATTTGCAATCGCATCGGGGAAGCGCTTGCAGCTCAACACGTCCTTTTCGGTCAACTTGTAGTTCGCAGTGAATGACCGTGTCTCCCGGACCCCGATGTGCGAGGCAAGGTCGAGCAAGCAGGGATGGTTGTTCTCGCCGCCGTACTTCCTTGCAATGTCCATGTATGCACGGATCTGACGACGCCCCTCGATCTCCGCTGCAGTCAACTGGGTCGCATCCGATGCAACCGTTCCAAAGACATGTGTATAAGCGCACATGCGTACGCCGGGCGAACCGGGAACATCTGCGCCCCAGCCCTGATCCGGCGCCAGGCCGAACTCCTCACGATGCTCTCTGATCAGCTTGAAAATGGAACCTGGCAAACCGGAGATTTCCGCACACATTGTTGGGGGCTGAAGCCCGTTTCGTATTTCGAAGGGCAGCCCTGCATCTTTGGCCAGGTCGCCGTCACCGGTGGCGTCCACGAACACCTTCGCCCGTATCGCCTGGCGGCCATTCTTGTTCTCGATAAAGACGGCTGTGACGCGGCCTGCCTCCATCTGAGGCGCCGCGTAGAACGTATGGAGGTAGGGCGTGATCTTGTTTTCGATGACGAGCCGGTCCAGTTCGATCTTCAACTCATCGGTATTGAGAGTGAAATTGCCTTTGCCGTTTCCGTGACTCGTGACGGCGCGAATCTTCGCAAGGCGTTGAATCACCTCGTGGGTCAACCCTCCGATGATTTGTTCTTTTCCGTCGTTGCTGTACAGCTTGTGCCAGATATTGACGAGGCCCGAGGCGGCCACCCCGCCGAACGCGTTCTGTTTCTCAACCAGCGCCACCCTCGCGCCCATCTGGGCGGCCCGCACCGCCGCGAATACGCCCGTACAACTGCCGCCCAGAACGCACACGTCACAATCTTGCACGATGGGAATGCTGCGGGGCTCTTCCTGGATCCGTTCTGAGGTAGATGTCGGTGTCATTGCTGCCTGCCTGGCGCCTTCCTTCTCGGCCGCCCTCACACCGCTTGCAGCAGCCAGGGCGGCAGCCAAGAACGTTCTTCGTTTCATCGTACATAGCCTCCACGAAATTAGCGAGACGCTGCGAGATTCGGCGCTCAACACTATTCTTTGACGGCCGGCGTGCTGGACCTCTCGCGAAGATCTCCTATTCGCAGCACACCACACTGCCATCCATCATGGCGATGAACAGCTTGCCCTCGGCGGCGGCCAGGCCATCGAAGACGGGACAGGCGTCCAGTTTCACCTCGCCCAGCTTCTTTCCTTCCTTTGCGGAAACACACAAGAGCATCGCCCCTCTTTGCCCCTTCAGTGCGGCCACCTGCTCGGCCGCTTTGGAAGTCAACTGACCGTCAAAGTGGTTGGCAAAGAGTTCCTCTTCATCCACCACGTCCCGCGGCCCGGCGACCAACAGCGTCTCACCCGCCAGCGCCATCGCTCGCGTCTGAACCGGCGGGTTCTCCTTTCGCCAGTTGAACTCAATCGCCGATATCTCGGCCAGGGGATAGGTCCCGTACAACTTGCGGTCAAAGGTAAGGACGTGTCCCTGCTTGCTTTCCTGTCGCCTGTTGGCGGCGGAGATGCGTTGGATCGACTCGGGCTTGACATTCCGTACGGCAGAGTAAAGCTGATACTCCAACGCGCTGGACCAGACGTACAGGTTGGGCTTTCGCCCGTAGCCGAATACAGAGTCCTTATCGAATACCAGCATCCGCCCCGCCGGCGCGAAACGCCCCGCGCGGAACCAGCCATTGTGCCCCGTACCGTATCCGCGCCCGAACACCCAATAGGCGCGGTGGAACCACGTATCGTCAAGATACCCACTCGAACACACCAGGTGGGCTTCTTCGCCGCCCTGGTCCGTAGCTCCCGAGGCCAGCACGCTGGTCCGCTTCCCATCGAGGCCGATACTCTGGGATCGCATGTAGAGGCGCGTCCCGTCGCTGGACAGAATGTCCGGAAGGGCGACGGGCATATCAAGGCCGCGAGCCGTCGTGTGCAATGCCTGATCGCTGCCCGGAAGGGTGTCGCCCATTATCTCCTCAAACTGCAACTGGCCTGTCGCCGCGTCGAGCTTCAGCAGATGAAGCCCGCCGTCGAGGAACATCGATCGCCCGGCCACACAATACACCGATCCGCCCTGGACGAGCACCGCCCCGCTCACCGGCCAGGTCGACTCCAGTTGATCGTACGAAACGATGGTTCGCTCCTGGGCCACCGCGCGATATCGCCATGCAAGCCTGCCATCCTACGCGGCCAGTCAATAGATGCACCCGTCTCTGCTGCCGAAGATGCAGAGGCCCCCCGCGATCGTGGGCGGGGTGTCAACTCGTCCGCCTGCGACGTATTCCCACGCCACGTCGCCCGTCCTGGAATCCAGCGCGTAGACCGTGTGCCTGTCGATCGCCGCCACGAAGACCTTCCCATCGGCAACGGTAACCGGTGAGAGCTTTCCGCCGAGTTTCGTTTTCCAGCCCGTCTTCAACTTCGCCGGGACCACGGTCTTGCTGGCGCCGCTTCGCATATTGTCGGATCGATAGGTGTGCCATCCCTCGTTGCCGGCCGCCTTGGGCGGCAGCGCGGCAACCTTCTTGTACGCCGGCCCCGTTTCCAATCTCGCTCGGGGCTTCCCTGCCGGTGGTTTCTTCCGGGCGAGGTCTCCGACAAGCGCGTTAAACCCGTTCAACTTCGACTCGATATAGCACGCGCACGGATGCGGCGGGGCATACGAAAGCCCGTTGGCGGGCATCATCCCGTAGAGGCAGGCGCCTCGCACCCAGGGGTTGGGCTGCCACTTGCCGGTCTTGACGTCAATGTACTCGAGGCCCGTTCGCGACATGATAAGGTACTGGTTGGTGGCCCGGCCGCGATGGCAGCGATGGTGGAACCAGTCGCTCTTTCCGGGCGGAAACTCTCTCTTGGTTTCGCCGGTTACCGGATCCCGCCCGAAGTACGTCCATGCCGGCTTCCTGACCACTTTGAGGGCTTTTGCGTTTGCTTTCTTCTTCGCGCTCCTGCCCCTGCCGGTGGAGGTCGACCAGACCAGTCCGTCGGCCACCAGCAGGTCATACGAGGACTGGTGCCCGGTCGCGCCGTGGAAATCGGCCCAGAGCGTCTTGCCGTCCTTGATCGACATCGACGAGACCTGGCCCGGGCCGGCGGAGAAGAGGACCACGTCCTTGTAGATCACAAGGTTCGGGGCCGACTTGACAAAAGTCTTGACGCTCGTTTGACGTTCGGAGATCCATGCTTGCTTACCGGATTTGCGATCCAGGCAGACCACGTTCGTGCCGTTGTGGTAGATAACCCGCCGCTCGTCGGCGCCCAGGGTGACCGGGGCGACGGTGGTTTCCTTCGTCCACAACACATCGCCCGATGCGATGTCGATGGCGATGATCTTCTTGGGGTCATCCATCTCCCATTTCCAGGGACGTGTACTGTTGGAGCGACTGGTTTCAGTCCAGCAGCGGACGGTCTGCAATTGCCACTTACCTTCGGGCGGCGCCTTGGCGTGGGCCGTTACGAAGAGCTGACCATCGGATACGATGATCTCCTCGGGGTGTGCGGTGCCCGCGAAAGCCTTGAGCGTCTCGCCGGTGGCCGCATCGAGCATGGTGACCGGAGCGTGG
>JAUWQU010000314.1 GCA_030610965.1 Phycisphaerae bacterium | reverse complement strand
CCGGCCGCGAGGCGCAGGCCGACCTTCCGCACCAACGCCACGCATGCCGTGAGTATCATCGCCGAGAAGCCCAGCGAGACCAGGCAGTTGAGCCACCAGTGGAAGAAGGGCAGTCTCGATGTAGCCATGCCGCCGGGTTCGAAGACCGCCACCGTCAGGAAGGCCATCATGGCGTAGGGATGGTAGTGTACGAACAGCGTAACCAACGACTCTATCATCGAATCGTTCTCGTACGCCCCGGTGGCGGTGATGAACAGCCCTACGATAAACGGGATGCCCGCATAGAACGCCGCCAGCGCGCCTATGGACATGAGTATGCTGACGAACGCCCAGCGGAAGACGATGGAGAAGAACATCGTCACCGACGCGACGAGCAGGGCGGTGGTAAGCGTGATGCAAAGCGAGGCGACGACAAAGTTCCACGGCACGCCGCCGAGCACCCGCAGGACGGCCAGCATCGGCAGGCTGGCGGCCAGGAGCACCAGAAGCTGGAGGATCTTGCTGAAGAGCTTGCCGACGACTATCTGGAAGCTGTGGATGGGCGTGGTCATCAGCACGCCGAGTGTCTTGGCGTATATCTCCTCGCTAATGGCCGTGCTGAGCATGATGACGGTGACGAACTGGAGGACGATGAACTGGAACCACGCGATCCAGACGATGATGGTTTGACCCGCCACGGCCATGCGGCTGACGCGGTATGCGTATGAGCCGTAGGAATCCCATTTGAAGGTCCCCATCCAGACGAGAACGACAAAGCCCGTCAGCACGGCCAGGTACACGCTGCGCAGCACGAAGTTTCTCCGCCGCCGGCTGGAGACGCGGAGCTCCTTGGTCAGGATGGGCCCCGCCAGCACGCCCGGCAGGTCCGCCAGGCCGCGGAACACTCTCGCAAATGCGCTTGTCGTTGAGTCTGCCATAAATCCCAACCAGAAATCCCGTTTCTTTCACGAATGGCCCGTAGATACCGAAGGGCTTTAACAGCCTAGCCCAGCCCAGAGCGAAGCGCCGCCCTGGGTTGCAGATGCATATTACAATCCAAGCCCTGAAAGGGCGTAATAGCCTTTGTTGCAAGAGCTTGTGTCGCCCTTACAGGGCTCATTTCAAAGCACGCTCACCACCCAGGGCGTTGCCCTGGGCTGAGCTGTGTGAGCCCTTTGGGCTCATGGAATCGAGACTCAAGACCTTATCTACGGCCCGTTCGTTTCCGTCACCGGCCACCGGCCACCGGCTACTGGATACCGGCTACCGGCTACCAGCTCCCGGTTCCCGGTTCCGCCGTTTCTTCTTTCCCGGCTACCGGCTACCGGCCACCAGATCAGTGGACGATGCCCTTGGTGAGCTGAAGGAACGCATCGTCGAGTTTGAACTGCTTGGGCATGATCGCCACCACGTCGATGCCTGCGCGGACCAACGTGCGGGCGATCAGCCCGTCACCGGCCACGCCTTCGGCGAGCGACACGTCAAAGCCGTCGCCGCTTACCTGCACGTCGGCGATCTCCGGCAGCGAGCGAAGCACGTCCGCGGCGGCCTCGATGTCGCCAACCACTCGCACGCGGAACTTGAGGCTCAGCCCCATCCGCGCGGATATTTCCGCCATCGTGCCGCTGAAGATGAGCTTGCCACTCTCGATGATGCCCACGTGGTCGCACATCTCCTCGAGTTCCGAGAGGATGTGGCTGGAGATCATGATGGTCTTGCCCATTCGCTTGAGCTCGCAGAGCAGCTCGCGTATCTCGATCCTCGCCCGCGGGTCCAGGCCGCTGGCGGGCTCGTCGAGGATCAGCACCTTCGGGTCGTGGATTAGCACGCGGGCGAGTTGCAGCCGCTGCTGCATGCCGCGGGAAAGCCCGTCCACCGGCGAGGACCGCTTGACCGTCAGGTCCGTCAGCTCGAGCACGTCGCCGATGACGGCCTTGCGCTTGGATCGCTCAAGCCCGAAGGCCGCCGCGAAGAATTCGAGGTACTCGTAGACCTTCAGGTCGTCATAGACGCCCATGAAGTCCGGCATGTAGCCGACCATCCGCCGGACCTTGAGGCCGTTCTTGCCAACGTCCAGGCCGTTGATGAACCCCTGGCCACGGGTCGGCTCCAGCAGGGTCGCCAGGATTCGCATGGTGGTGGTCTTGCCCGCACCGTTGGGGCCGATGAACCCGAAGATGTCGCCCTCGTCGATCTGAAGGCTCAGGTCCGTCAGCGCCGCCAGCGGGCCGTAGTACTTGGTCAGGCCTCGCGTCTCTATCATTGGCATGTGAGTTACTTCCTCCCTTCAGGGAAAACCACGAACCTGGCCAGCAGCGTGTGCTGGAACCGGCAGTCTTTGCCTTCGATACCCCACGGCACGGGCGCGTCGTCGTATTCGGCGCAGACGACGACCGCGCCCTGCTCGAGGTATGACATCATCGCTTTGGTGCGCGGGTACGACCCGTGAGCGAACTCGGCGGCCCTGTTGGCACTGTCTGTGTCGACCGGGCCGGCAGCGCGGCCATCTTCGTAGTCCGACCCGTAGTACTGCGAGTTCCGGCCTCGGTTCTCTTCGATCCGGCGGGCTTCGTTCTGCCACGATTGACGGCTCGTGGGCCTGCCGGTGAACTCGCGGCTCTCGCCGGCCGGGACGCTGCCGAGCTGAACGGCCTGGCTGGCACCCACACGCAGATATGCGCGGGCTATCGGCGTTTCGCCATTGTTCCGCAGCGTCACCGTCCACCGCCCGTCGTCGCCTCGCCGGGCCGTGGCGGCCAGCGGGGCCTTCGCCAGGTGAGATTCGCTGCAAAGGCACTGCATGGACCAGATGTTGATCGGTACGGAATTGGGCCAGTTCCCGCCGTCGATGTGCTGCTCGCAGTAGATGGTCCGGGCGCCCGTCCGCTCTTGGCGCCCGTAGCGGGAAATTTGATCGCCTTGAGTGGGCGCCATGCCGGACCACCACTGCTTGCGATTAAGGCCCGAAAGGCGGTAGTCGTCGCTGTGCGGCGCGAATATGCCCAGGTACCGCGTGGCCCACGCCCCTTCGATGCCGTCCACCGAGTCCACCACGCTCACCAGCCGAGCCTGAAGAACCCCGCCGCGAAGGTACTCCACGCCGTAGTACGCGCCCACCGAGAACACCGCTATGCAAGCCGTGCTGGTGACCCACGTCCACGGCAGCCGGCCCAGCGCCTTTAGAACGAGGTAGTCGACCGGCCCGATCAGGATCGCCAGGGCCGTAAGGACCAGCACAACCCAGCCGATGTGGATCGGCTTAAGCTCCTCGACGGAGTACAGGTACTCCAGCACCGCGTTGCTGGCCAAACTCTCCGCGCCCAGCTTGTAGCTCCACTCATTATCATCCGACCGCTCGGGATTGTTGCTCCCGTCGATAGACCGTCTACCCATCAGCGGCTTCATGAACTCCAGCCAGAAATCCACGAGTTGCTTGCCCTGCCTGCATCCTATCGCGGCGGGGTCGAACAGCAACACGCCGACCTTGCCGAACCCCACCGGCCCGGAAACGAACACCGAGTTGCCGTTGCGGTCGTTCCTGATCGCCCAGCCGTGGGCGCTGGGGGCCATTCTCACCTGCCAGCATGCGACCTTGTCTGTCTTGGGCCGCTCGCATCTCCAGTTGGACAGGTCCCGGCTGGAGAGCTGAATCTCCTTCGGCTCGCCCAGCGCCAGCGGCAGCATACGGGCAAAGGCGTGCCCGGCCGGGAGGGGCTTGACGCCCAGCACCATCAGCACCCGCCCGCCGTTGGCCACATACTGCGAGATGGCGCGCTGCTGATGGACCGTCAGTTCGACCCAATCGACGTCGTAAAGCACCAGCAGGTCCAGGCTGGCGTAGCCGGTCCAGTCCGACGGCAGCAATCGCTGGAAGCGGTACGCCGCGTAGACGGGGCCCCGCCCGCCGGCGTACCGCGAGCCGCTGGCCTGGGGCACCTGCATGATCGAGAAGCCCTGGCTGCCGGTCAGGCCGATCAATATCTCGTGGTCCTCCACCGCCGTAAGCGCCCGTTTGCCCGTGTCCTGGTTCCACAGGTCGTACTTGCGAGACCAGTAGAAGTTCGTGTCGGCGCCCATGATCCGCAGCACGGCGGAACTGACGGTGAAATCCATTCGCGTCACCAGCGGGATGTTCCTCGGCAGGCCCGGCATGAACACCTCGCGCCGCGAGATCTGAAGCGTGTTCAGGTCGTCCTGCGGGGCCGAGAACTGAACCACGCAGTCGAGCGGCTGCTTGAACGGCGTGGTGACGCCCACCGTCACGGGCGTCCACTCCCTCGGCCGGTAGCATCCGCCCCAGCCGATGTTGAAGTCGACGTTGATCTCCCGCTTCTTCTTGTCCTTGCCGTCCACCCCGGCCGCCGGCGGCGCAAACGCTGACAGGCAGAGCAAGCCGATCAAAGCCAGAAACGCAACTCGCTTTCGCATGGAAATCTCTCCGCTTCCCCGTGCGGCTTGGTTCGTCACAAGCGGGCCTTCGAGTTATACACTATCCACTCCAGGCAAACCAGCGCCAGCGCCGCCAGCGCCAGGTACGGCCAGATGTCCTGGTTGGTCCGGCGCGGCGCCGTCGCCATCGCCTTTACATCACCGGTCGCAAGTACTATCCGCCTGGACGGGGCGATGTTGCTCTCGGACTCGTCCAGAAGGTTGACCGCGCAGTGCGTTACCGGCCGGCCGGGAGATTCGACGCGATATACCCCCACGCGATCGGTCGCCGGGAAACGGAACGTGCCCGACGGGTCGGCGGTGAGCCGCTCGATGCCACCATCCGGGCGGGTGAGCGTTGCCAGGGGCTGGCCGTCGGCGCGCACCGCGATGGCCTCGCCGACCTTCATGTCCGCGGGCTTTTCCCGGCCGGCCTCGAGGCCGAGGAAGTTCACCGCGTTGTAGCAGAACATCACGAAGCCCGGCTCGAGAGGCCACTTCGTCTGAAGCGCGTCGAAACCGACCAGCAGCATCGTGCTTCCGCGCCGCCGGAGAAGCGCCATCGCTGGGCTGGCGCCGAACTCGGCCAGCACGGCCGCGTCGCGAGGCAGCTTCATGTGTACCGCCTCGGCGACGTACATCTCGCTGAGGTTGACGAACTGGAGCACCGGGTGGCGCCCTCGCCAATCGACGATGAACTGATTCTTGAGCAGGCCGACATTCTTGACGTCTATGTCCGGCGGCGGCGAGCCGAAGATCATATACCTCGCCCGCGGCAGCCCGGCCGGGCCGTGGCGGTCGAGGATTATCACGTCGTACGGGGGGGCGGGCGCGTCCCCGGCGACGACGGAGTCGAAGCCCTCGGGGCTGGTGACGTCCAGCCGGGCCAGCGAGCAGGCCTCCAGGGCAATCTCCAACGGCGAGTTGCCGCTTGTAACGAGCAGGGCGCTCAGCTTCCGCGGGGCCGGCAGGATCGCCCATGCGGCGTCGTCGGAGGCGAGGACATCCTTGCGGAGTTGGCGGACCTCCACCACGCCGGCGCCGGCGTGGCCGAGAACGAACGACAGCGAGGTCTTGCCCACGGCCTCGGGCCTGTCGCCCTCTGCCGGCGTCGTCGCCGGGACCGTCACGTTCCGCACCGACCGCACCACGCCGCTGATGG
>JAUWQU010000715.1 GCA_030610965.1 Phycisphaerae bacterium | reverse complement strand
AGGCTGACGAAACCGTCATCCGCGGCCGCCAGTCCCGCCGTCGCCAGCCCGGCCGCCAAGCCGACCACTACCACCCAGTTGAGTCTCTCGTTCATGTCTAGTCTCCCGCTCTCGTGAGTTCACCGGGTATTTCCCGGATAGCCTCATGCCCGCGACCGTCGCGGACCCTTTCGATGACTCTATCACGGGTGGGGCGATTGGCAAGTTCTCTTTCAGATCCATGGCTTGCTCCTTTGATTCTCGACTGATAGGAAACTTGATTCGGCGTAGGCAAACGCCCGAGGGCGGTGGGGGGGGGTGTTCTTGTTTCGCTTCATCTTGCGGCTCTCATTTACCGATCAGTTTCATCTTTCGTTCCTTCCGATTCTCCACGGGCTGGCCGACCGTGACAACAAGTGCTCCGTCCTTGGCGACCACCTCGGCGTAGTCGGGAACCCTCTTCGGATAAACGGCGACTGCCGACACTACCTTCACCGGCTTGCCATTCATCCGCAGGTTGCCGAAGGTCACGGTCAACTTGGGAATGTCGCTCACCGGGATCCGCCGCCCGTAGATTTCGACGAAGCTGGCGACCTTCCGGGCCAAGACGAGGTCCTCGCCATTGAACCGCAGGGCTCCGACAAATACGTTTTCGTTCTTGTCGTGGGAATAGATCAGCACGCCGACCCAAGTGAACGGCTTGCCGTCGATCTCCTCCCTGTCCATCCGCACGATCTTGTAGGTGTATTTGCCCTTCTTCCATTCGTAGGGGCGGCGGACGCTCACGAAGTCGCCTTCGTGCCCGGAGCTTTGGCAGAATCCGCCGATGGAAGGTCGGATGGCGTCCAGGCTGCGCTGGCCCCACATCGAGAAGATGAATCCTGGCCCGATCTTGCGGAGGCGTCGGTCCCGCTTGGTGTAGCCGTCCGCTTGCGTTTGGATGCCGCCGTAGAACGGGGTCTTGCTCAAATGGCCGATCCCGATGGGGGCGATGTAGAGGTTGGCGGCCGAGGGCACATCGTCACTGATGCCCACGTCGATGCTGTAGCTCTCGAAGGGCGTGTCCTTGCCCATATCCCACCACAGATCGACAAGATGCCACGGGGGTGGCGGGAACTCGGACTTGGGCTCCTCAGCCAGGGCTTGCGGGGCAGCCAGGGCGACGACAGCAAACAGGGCAATTCGGATCACGGTTTTCTCCAGGCCGGGGATTGTCGCCTTTATGGGAAATCCTTACTGCCGTTCAGCGATCCCTCCTCCATCGTCGGATGACCGGCAAAGGATCGCCCACTGCGGCGAATCGAGCATTCCTCATCTTTGTCATCCAGCAAGGCCGCTGAACCGGGATGCATGAACGCTATTGCGGTTGTTGCTGTTGCTTCATCAAATCGACCATGGCCGTGGCCAGCCCGTCGCCGAGGCGGACGAAAAACCTGCCGCTGCCGAGGTAGTGGCAGGCTACGTGTGAGCCGACCATGCTCCATTCGGGCACGCGCTTTCTCCATTCGGTATACAGCGGCCAGATCGGATGGTCGTAAAACGGCAGGGTCTCGACAATCGCCACGTTCCCCTTGAACTCGGGCTTTTGACCCACTTCGCGCTGGGCTTTCACAACCGGGTGTGCTTCATATGCCTCCCTGGTGCGGCTGTATGACGGGGTGCCGCTGCCCACCAGCATCTTCGGCGCGCCCAACTCCTTGCGCAGGTCGTTAATCAGGTTGGTCATGTTTTGCGCGTAGTGCGGGCCGTGTTGGGGATTGTTGTCCGACCAGCCCTGAAACCAGACGAAACCGGCAAGATCGTAGCCGACGGCGGGGTCGTATTCCGGGTGGTACTGCTTGAGATTGCCCAACACTTCGCGGGTGAATTCGACCGTGCGCCGCCAGTCTTTTCCGGCTGTGGAATAGTCGGGTATGGCGACTTTCTCGCCCGCGGCCTGCTTTGCCTTCAGTACTTCGACTCGCTTGATCTGGGCCTCGGTCGGCTCGAAGGCACCCGAAGACGGCGGGCGGTATTGATAGGCCAGCGACGCCCCGTCCTGGGCGACCTTGATCAGCAGAATCGGCGCGTCGAGTGCCTGCTCCAGGGCCAGTCCGAAGCCGTATTCCGGCCCGATGTATCCCTTGCCCCGGCCGTAGCCGAAGGCCAGCACTCCCGGCTTGTGCCCGTACCTGCCGTCGGGGGCCATGTATACCCGTTTTGCCTTGGCCACCTGCAGCTTGGCTTGCAGTTGGCCGTACCTGGCGCCCATGTCCTTGATACGTTTGGTCAGTTCGCCAGCCGCCTGTTCGTCCTTGTCCTTTCTTGCTTGCGCCAGTTGCTTGTTAACGTCTCCGGTCGCCACGAGCACCTTGTATATCTCGGCGCGGATCTCGTTGTTCTTCTTGATCGCTTCTTCGCCTGGGAAGACCACCTTGCACAGCCGCTTGTCGAGCTCGCGCAGCTCAGGATCCTCCAGTTCCTGATAGTTCGCCAGGTTGGTCAGCGGCATTATCCCGCAATAGCCGGTCATGTTCGACTGCCCGGCCAGCAGAAATACCTGCAGCTTCTTCCTGCTCAGCTCAGCCGCCCCGGCCGTGTCGGCAAGCCCTGATAAGGCCACCGAAACCGCCAGCGTCGCCGCGCATGCCATCCTCAGTACAATCTGCTTAATCACTGTTTCTCCCTTGCCTCACGGGCAGTAACTGCTCGGGTAGCCTTTCCCGGCGTTCCTCGGGCGTACCCGACGGTCCCCGAGGCCATTCCAGACGATTCTGGTTGCAGTGTCGACCCCTGCGCTGCCGCTGTCAAGGAGTGCTGGTGTGTGAGTTTTCTTTCTGGCCGATGGTAGGTGCCGGCGGCGCGTGTACTGTCGACAGCGTGCGGAAGGCTCCATTGCGGATTGCGGATTGCGGATTGCGGATTGACGTTTGTCGCGATTGGATCCGCAATCCGCGCTCCGCCATCCGCCATAAAAA
>JAUWQU010000282.1 GCA_030610965.1 Phycisphaerae bacterium | reverse complement strand
ATGAGGCGAACAGCCCGTATCGGACGAGCCTTGGCAGGTAAAGCTTGCAAGTTCAAGAGGGTCCGGATGCGATGATGGTGTTCATACGCCTCTGATAGCAGAAATGACCTCGAACGGCAATCTGCCGTAAATCCTTATGGCACAGCCGCGACGAAACTATTCGGGCGGACAGGTGGTCTTCCTGGCCGTTTTCTTGGCGGTGTGCTTCGCGGTTTTCTTCCGGACGGCCTTTCGCGTTGCTTTCTTCTTGCTTGTCTTCCGTGCGGTTTTCGTCGGGGCCTTGGCGGCGGCTGGCGGTTCCGGCGGGTCGGCGGCCAGGTCGATGCCGAACACGTCAGCCAGGTCACCTCGGGCGATCCGCTTCCGTCGCCCACGGCGTCCGGTAACGGCGTCAAGGTCGGCCCCGGCGGTGATCAAATCGTCGTGGTCCACGCCTCGCAGCAGGAACAGCAGTTCGGGCTGCTCGTCCAGCCGCGCGCCCACGCCGTACAGCACGGCCGCCACGTGCTTGCACATCGTCGCCCAATCGGGGCAGTCGCAGTCGAAGGAAATCTCGCTCGGGGTGGGGAACAGGCCTTTTTGGCGGTCGGTGACGACGCCCATTACGCTCGATGACAGCTTGCCCTGGAGCAGTTCCAGCAGCGAGCCGATCTGCCCCGCGCAGCGACGCTTAACATGGGTCCACTTCTTCGGCGCCAGCGGCTTAATGTCCACCTTGACGTTGTAGAGGTCGGAGCCGCTTACGATCGCCTTGACCAGGCCCTTGGCGACTTTCAGGTGGCAGACCGAGCCGTTTCGGACGTACGTTCGCCCGCGCGGCAGGCGGTTGGCGAAGTCGCTGAACGATTCGAGATGCTCGCACCACGCCTGGCCCCAGAACGTCTGGGCGATCTTGCGGCCGTCGATCTCGATCGGTTGAATGTCCACGCCCTTCTTGCGGAGCCTGGCCATTTCTCTTAGAGCCTTCATGCGGCGCTGGGCCACAGACACATAGGGAGCCCACTGGTGGTATCTCATCGTCGTGTGTCCTGTTGTTGTCGAGTCATCGCCTGTCGAATCCCGGCGTTACTGCGCATCTCACATCATGGCCTTGTCCACGTCAAGCGTCACGAGGTCGAGCAACTCCTCGTCGCTCATTTCCGTCAGCATCTTCTGGGCGCCGCCTTCGAGAACGTCCCGGGCCAGTTGCTGCTTATCGTCGATCATGGCGTCGATCTTCTCCTCGATCGTGCCGCGGCAGACGAACTTGTGTACCAGGACGTTTCGTTTCTGTCCAATGCGGAATGCGCGGTCGGTGGCCTGGTTTTCCACGGCGGGGTTCCACCAGCGGTCGAAGTGGATCACGTGTGAGGCGGCGGTGAGGTTAAGGCCGGTGCCGCCCGCCTTCAGTGATAGCAGGAAGAACGGCGGTCCGTCCTCCTGCTGAAACTGGTCCACCAGCTTCTTGCGCCGCGCCACCGCCGTGCCGCCGTGCAGGATGAGCCCCTGTCGGCCGAACACGCCCGACAGAAACGCCTGCAGGGGGTCGGTTATCTCCCGAAACTGCGTGAAGACAAGCGCCTTTTCCTGTCGCGAGGCCAGTTCCCGGCATATCTCGCCGATGCGGGCGAACTTGCCGCTGTCGGCCGGGGCGTAGGCGCCGTCGCCGAGCAACGGGCTGGGATGGTTGCATATCTGCTTGAACCGCATGATGTACGACAGCACCAGCCCGCGGCGCTGGACCCCGTCGAGCCCCTTCATCTGCTCGGCCATTTGGTCGACGCTCTTTGCGTACAGCGCGGCCTGCGGCTTGCTCAAGCCGCAAAACGCGCGGACCTCCGTCTTTTCCGGCAGGTCGTCGATGACGTTGCGGTCGGTCTTGAGCCGGCGGAGGATGTAAGGCGCCACCAGGTTACGCAGCGGCGCGTATCGCTCGGTCTCGCGGCGCTCCATCGCCTTGACGAACAGCTTGAACTTCCGGGCCGAGCCGAGCAGCCCAGGACACAGGAAGTCGAACATCGACCACAGATCTCCCAGGCGGTTCTCCACGGGCGTGCCGGTAAGGGCGATCCGCGAGTGGCTCTTGAGCTGTTTGACGGCGCGGGACTGCCTCGCCGACGGGTTCTTGATCGCCTGGGCCTCGTCCAGGACGACCAGGCCCCACTCCATGTCGAGCAGCCACTTGCGGCGCAGCAGCATGCCGTACGTGGTCAGCACCGCATCGACGCCGGCAAGCTCGGCCGCGGGGTCCCGGGCCAGGGCAGCCAACTCGTCCGCGTCGGCCTCGGCCGGATGAACGAAACTCGCCGACAGGCCCGGAGCGAACCGGGTCATTTCAGCCTTCCAGTTTGCCAGCAGCGACGCGGGCAAGACCAGTAGGGCAGGCCCCTGTTTGCGTCCGGCCCGTTTCAGTGCCAGCATTAGCGAGAGCACCTGGACGGTCTTGCCCAGGCCCATGTCGTCGGCCAGGCAGGCGCCCAACCGCAGGCCCGACATCAGCCACAGCCAACTCAGCCCCGCTTCCTGGTACGGCCGCAACGTCGTCTTCAGTGCCTCGCCGGGGTGAGCCTGCTCGAGGCCCCGCGGGTCGCGCAGGTCGCCCAGCGTTTCCCGCAACCACCGGCCCGGCTGGACGAAGGCCCACTGGTGGTCCTGGTCTTCCAGGCCATCGGCGGCGTCGAGGTCCGCTGGCACGCCGGCCAGCAGGCGCATGCCCTCGATGAACGACACGCCCCCGGCGTCGGCTTGGGCGGCAATTCCCTGCCAGTGGTCCAGGGCGTCGGCGAGCTTGTCGCGGTCCACTTCCACCCATTGGCCCCGCAGCATGACCAGCCCCTCGCCGCCGGCCATCAGTTCATCCCACTCGCCCTGGCTGAGCGTCTGGTCGCCGAGGGCCAGCGTGACGTCAAAGTCGAGCATGGCCTCGGTGCCGAGGGTCTTGCGTTTCTTCTGCCCGATGATGACGCTTACGCGGGGGCGGGGGCGTTTGCGCCACCAATCGGGCAGGCGCACCAGGATGCCGCAGTCCTCGAACAACGGGACCTCCTTGAGGAATCGGTGGGCCTCGGCGGGCGTCCATGCCAGCGGATGGAACAGGTCGCCGGAGTCCACGAGCTCCTTGACTAACGGGCTGGACTCCGAGGCCAGGTGGACTGGCGAAAGCAGGCGGATCATGGCCTTGCGGTTCTTGGCGCCGGCATACTCCTGCATGGCCTTGCTCAGCGGCTGGTATTGCACGCGGTCGGCGTGGGACAGGCCTGGGGCGTAGGTGGCGATAAAGGCGAACGGGTAGTCCTCGTCGCGCTTGTTCTCGGCCAAGTGGAAGCACACGCGGCCCACCTGATGCCACAACGGAGCCTGCTTTACGAGGAAGGCCGACTGCCCGCCCTCGGTCGCGGCGATCTGGCCGCGTACCCACTGGTCCAGGGCCTGCCCCAGGGCGTTGAAGACCCCGGCGGTGAGGTACTCGGCGCCCCGTATGGGCGGCACGCTGAGCAGGAGAGTGGCCGTCCGCGCCGGCGAGAGTGGTCCGGCCGGTTCGATATCGGCCCCGGCGGTCCGGGGCGTGTGACACAGTCCGGTGAGGTACTGCCCGGCAAAGTCTCGCCAGAAGGCCACGGACGGCGCCAGCCCGACCTCCAGCCGGACGGCGGCCAGACGGAACAGCCCCTCGCCGGGGCCGGCGGAAAACGCCTTGACCAGCCTCCGAATACCTGGGCTGTCGGGCTCGCATTGCGGGTCATCGGAAACCAGCCGCAAGCGGCCGGACGGGGAAACGGCTATCTCGTAGCTCATTGTGGCCCTATTCGCCAATTCTCGGCATCGAAACGTTCGGGTACGGGAATCATACACGAAGTGGGCCGGCAACTGATGGCGGACTCGACGCAGGCGGATAATTTCTTCGACGTGTTCTTCGAGATTGACACTGGCGATGGCACGCTGCAAAATGATTCTGCCCTGCGGGTCACACCACCGCGAACCTGACTGGTCCGGAAATACCTCCGAAGGCGAGGACTCGAAACTCAGTCCCTTCTTTCCTCAGCTTTGTAGTCCCGGTTATACCACTTAACCGAGAGCATTCAAGCGATTTCGGCCATTTCGGGACGAGCGGTGGCTTCGGATCCTTCTTTCGCTAACAGGTGACCCCAACAAAAAAGGCGACGCCCAGGGGAGGTAATCCGAGCATCGCCCCATCACCCGCATGACACGCAGGTGGAGGGAGGCCTGCGCGTCTGGCAGCGGACTTCTCATTTGTAGTTACTTCAGATCGTTCATCATCCACAACCCCGCCAGCCGCGCCGCCGTACCAACGCACTCGCCCAGAGCCGGCAGCGAAAGCGTGGCAGGTTCGGAAACGACGGCCGTGATCGTGGCGACAGGAAACTGCCCGAAGTTCTCCCGAAAGATCCACAAATCCAGACACTCGACGACGCCGTGTAGGTACTGATGACCCTCGGCGAATCTCGCTGTTTAACCCCGGCCAAAGTTGCCTCTGACGGTGATGCAATCCACGCCGCCGACTTGTCCTCAAGCCAGGCAGACACCTATGCCGAGACCGCTTGCGGGCTCCGATCTCCGCAGCGGTCTCTTGAAATCGCAGGCATCCTCTTGTGGGCCGCAGGGACAATCAAACGACGAGCGGGCTTTGATCTCCACTCCCGCAAGACATCCCTGAGGCCCGCATCGGACGACCCGCAAGGCCTATCGTTTCTCCCTGCCACGCCATGAGTCCGGCGCGAACCGAGAGTAACCTGTCTTCTCACATGCCGCGGCGGCGGCGACGCAACATCGCAATCCCGCCCAGGGCCAGAAGAGTCATCGTCGCCGGCTCGGGGACACCCACCGAACCGGTCATCGTGAAGTCCACGTCCTGATGGCCGTTCGGGTTGAGGCGGATCTCCAGGCTGGTCGCCGACGACAGCGCCGAAGTCGCACCGGTGAAACTGCCAAACGAAACGTCGTAGCGAATCGGAATCGAACTGTTCGGGATCGTTCCGACGAACAATGCCACGTCGGTCCCGTTGTGGACCTCGATCTCAATGTCCGTGTACGAGTAGTTGCCGCCGTCGATACTCTTGAAATCCAGCTTGAAACAGTCCGTGCCGCCCGCCGTAAGATCGAACCCGCCCAAATTTTCGGCGTTTACGAGCGAAGCCGGAGGGCCGACGATGTCCAGATCGCTCCCGTCGTACTGCAGCGTCGCAGTCACGCCGGGCGTCCCGGAGTTGAACACGAAGGACCCCTCGCCGATGGTGCCGGCGTACGACACCGGCCCAGGCGTTCCCCACACGTCGAACAGCAGATCCCGCTGTCCCCCGAGGGTATCCACGTGATCCACCTTGATCAGCGTTGGGTCGGGGTCATTAAGGTCAATCACCGTGACGACCCTGGGGCTGGTGAACATATCGATGGGGTACGCTTGGGCGGAAATGGCCGTTACCATCACGAACGCGCCGACTAACACCCCTAAACGCAGCAATTTAGAACTCGACATTTGTCCGACCTCCAAGAAAGATATTACCAAGTGCCGTGTTTCGTGGTGGCTTTCCAAACGCTGGAAAACTCACCCTCAACGCCGACACCAAACACAAGGCAAAAAACATCTTTGGCCAAAATGGCCGGAGGAAGGAAGATCTGAGCGGAAATCCCTCACCTCGCAGAGCCGACCTCTCCGACCGGCTCTGGAGCGTACATCAATACTAAGTATTCTACCCGCCAGCCTTCGATTTGTCAAGGGATAATGAGATGGGATAATGAGATTGTGTGCGACCTTCCTTTCCGGCAGCCTGCGCTTTACCCGGCCGATGCACGAGACAGAGGCTTCAGGAGGAAGGCTTCAGACTTCAGGCTTCAGGCTTCAGGCGCAGCAAAAACGGCGGGAGCTTCGCGACTGCCGGCCACTGTTTCTTCTCCTGAAGCCT
>JAUWQU010000622.1 GCA_030610965.1 Phycisphaerae bacterium | reverse complement strand
ACATCAGGCATCAAGGATAATGCCGGCGAATCCGCCAATTCGAACGCTCGCAATTTGGTGTGATCCCGCATGGGTTCGATTCCAGCTACGTGTCAGCAAAAAGAAATCCCAGAAGAGGCTACAGGCTTCAGGCTTCAGGCTACAGGCAACAAGGGAAGAGGCTTCAGGCTACAGGCTTCAGGCTTCAGGCTACAGGCAACAAGAGAAGAGGCTACAGGCTTCAGGCAACAGAAGAGGCTACAGGCTTCAGGAGAAGAAACCGTGGCCGGCAGTCGCGAAGCTCCCGCCGTTTTTGCTGCGCCTGAAGCCTGAAGTCTGAAGTCTGAAGCCTTCCCCCTGAAGCCTTCCCCCTGAAGCCTTCCCCCTGAAGTCTGAAGCCTCTGTCTCGTGCATCGGCCGAGCAAAACGCAGGCCGCCAGGAAGGAAGGTCGGTCAGTTCAGGGCTAAGATTGCACTCGACTTCTTGCACCCATGCGGGGATGCGTTATAGTGGCAGTTGATGTGCCCCATTGTTCACGTCCGATCGGCATCGGTCGGACAAGCCTGAGGAGGTGCCCTGCTACAATGTTCGGCGCAGAGCGAAGTGCCCTTGACAGCAGCGTGCTGGTGCTGAACCAGCACTACGCGGCCGTGCGGGTCGTATCGGCCAGACGGGCATTCTGTCTCCTGTTCAAGGAGATCGCCGAGATCGTCTCAATCGAAGACGAGCAGTTCCTGGCTTACGACTTTGAGTCATGGTGCGAGCTTAGCCAACTTCGGGCCCGCTACGAGCACGACAGCCACGAGTGGGTCAAGTGCGTCCGTTTCGAGTTGGCCGTGCCGCGGATCATCCGCCTGCTGTTCTACGACCGTCTGCCGCGGACGCACGTCAAGTTCACGCGCCGCAACATCTACGCCCGCGACTCCAGCCGCTGCCAGTACTGCGGCAAGAAGTTCCCCACCAGCGAGCTCAGCCTCGACCACGTCGTGCCGCGCAGCCACGGCGGGGTCAGTTCGTGGACGAACATCGTCTGCTGCTGCATCAAGTGCAACGTCCGCAAGGGCGGGCGTACGCCCGAGCAGGCTCACATAAAACTCATTCGCCGGCCGGTCAAGCCCAGGCGCTCGCCCATGATCGCCCTGCGCCTCGGCCACGAGAAGTACGCCTCCTGGAAGCACTTCCTCGACGCGGCCTACTGGAACGTCGAGCTGCGCGAGTAGGGCGGGTTCGCCTGCAATAATTCAGGCAAGCAGTTCAGTGGGCGGGGTAAAGCGAGCGCAATAGTTCAAGCCGGCGCTGGCGTTTCGACGAATCTACAGGTATTGAATTGGTGTATCCGTAGAGTCACGGCTCATAAAATGCCGGTAGCCGCCGGGGCTGAGCGCAGGTAAGAGCCGTTGGCGGGTCCGGCGACATTGTCAAACTGAGAGGCAACTCGGGAAAGGTGAGACGAATATGGCTAAGAAGAAACTGCGAGTGGGCGTCATTGGCTGCGGGGCAATCGGTCAGCGCCGGCATCTGCCGGAATACGTCGCCCGCCCGGACGTAGAGTTGGTGGCCGTGACGGACATCAAATACCCGCGTGCCAAGCAGGCGGCCGAGGAGTTCGGCGCCGCCCACGTCTTCAAGAACTACAAGGACATGCTCAAGCTCGCCCTCGACGCCGTGAGCGTATGCACGCCGAACTACCTGCATGCCGCCATGACCATCGACGCACTGAAGGCCAAGTGTCACGTCCTGTGCGAGAAGCCCATGGCCACGACCGTCAAGGACATGAAGGCGATGAACGCCGTGGCCCGCAAGGTTCGCAGGCAGATCATGGTCGGCCACAACCAGCGTTTCGCGCCCGCCCACGTGCGGGGCAAGCAGATATACCAGTCCGGCGAACTGGGCAGGGCGATATCGTTCTCGACGAGCTTCGCCCATCCCGGCCCCGAGGGCTGGTCGATGGACGGGCTGGACTGTTTCTTCTTCAAGAAGAGGCAGGCCGTCATCGGCTCGCTGGGCGACCTGGGCGTACACAAGATCGACCTTATCCGCTGGTTCCTCGAAGACGAGGTCGTCCTGGCCGGGGCGAAGACGGGCAGGCTGTAACACACGAACTCCACGGTCGACGACACCGCATACGGTAGCTCCCACCGCCGTAGCGGCGTGCTCGGGCAGATGTTCGCCGGCTGGATCCTCAAGGCCGGCGAGGCCAACGGTACGACCATCTGCTGCGAGAAGGGCGTTATCAAGATGTTCGAGGACCCGACCTATTCGGTGACCGTGCAGAAGGCCGACGGCGAGAATATGTTCATCCAGGCCGGGCAGATCCAGACCAACGAGGCCGGCGGGCAGAGCGCCAGCGGAGTCATCGACGCCTTCGTCACGGCTGTTCTCGCCGGCAGGAAGGTTCCCGTGACGGGCCAGGACGGCGGTCAGAGCGTCTCTGCCATCCTCGCCTGCGTGGACTCCGCCAAGGGCAAGAAGTTTGTCCGCCCGGCGAAAGTCTGACCCCCACAGGGTAAGAGAGTGGACGAGTTGGCGAAGTCAACCGGTGCGGCGATTCAGCGCGCGGGTGGTGCGGGGTCGTGCAGCTACTGCGGCGCGCAGCTTGTGCCGGGCTATTATTTCTGCCTGAGCTGCGCCACGCCTTACCAGACGGTCGAGTCGGTTTTGCCGGCCGTCTACGTGGCCCCGCCGACCGAGGACGAACTCATCCGCCGCCGGGCCCCGCACGCCTGGCCTCTGTTCTGGGCGTACCTCGGCGTGGTCGTGGCGGTGGCATTCATCTGCTACTTCGCCTTCGGGCCGAAACAATACGCCTGGAACATGATCTTCGCCTCGGCGGCGCTGTTCGTGACGACGTGCATATTCGGCGCCATCCACTGGGCGTCGCTGGTGGTGCAGTTCAAGCGATTCGGCTTCCTGCACCCGGCGGCATGGATCGGCCTGGCGGCGCTGGCGGGACTGCTGGTTGTCAATTACGGCTATCACGAGTTGCTCCTGCGGTCCCTCGGCGTCGAGGGCCTGGATGTGATCTCCGAGATGCGCGAAAGCCTGGGCTGCGGCGGGTTGATATTCCTGATATGCCTGATGCCGGCCGTGGTCGAGGAAATCGCCTTCCGCGGGCTGCTCCAGCATTGGCTCCAGGTGGCGATAAAGCCCATGCGGGCGATAATCCTGGCGTCTGCCTTGTTTACGGCGATGCATTTCTCGATCATAAGCGCGCCGTATCTTTTCGCCGTCGGCATGCTGCTGGGCATCGTAAAGTGGAAGACCGGCAGTCTGTACCCGTCGATGTTGATTCACTTTTTGCACAACCTGGCGGTTGTTGAATTATTCCAGATAATGTGATATCCTTTGTAACGTGCGGATGCCCAACTCGGGGCAG
>JAUWQU010000631.1 GCA_030610965.1 Phycisphaerae bacterium | reverse complement strand
CGTCGCCCTTGTAGGGCTCCTCCTGCTCGTCCGAGATGTCCCGGAGTATCAGGGCCGTCTTGGTAACCGTCACCTGGCCCGCCCGAGGCGCCAGCAGTGGAACTTCGTAGTGATCGGGGTCGACGGCGAGGATCTCGCCCGGCCGGACGGCCTGGCCGTCACTGACGCGGACCCGCGAGAACTTGAACCGCCGGCTGGTCAGCGGCAGATGCAGGGCGTCGGGGTCCGGCAGGACATCGACGCTGCCGCCAGGCCGGCCCGCCAAGGGTACGTTGTAACCGCCTCGTAGCTTCATATCGATGATTTCGCCTGCTTTTCCAAGGGTTTACCAATCATCTCCCGCAGGGATCCGAAGTCCCTGGCCAGGAAATCCTCAACGGCTTGGCGGGCGGGCGGCCAGGCGTCCACAACCTCCGCCGCCTCGCTGAACAATCGCTCCACGTGCCGGCGGCTCAGTTCGACGCCGTCCGGCGATATCTGCGGCAACGTGAACTTGTCGCGCTTCTCGTCGGTGCCCAACGTCTTGCCGGCCTGCTCTTCGTTGCCGACCACGTCCAGCAGATCGTCGGCAAGCTGGTAGGCAGTGCCCAGGCAATAACCCGCCCGTCCAAAGGCCGATGCCTGGTCGGAGTCGAGTTCCCCGCATGCCTGGGCCGCGAACCCAAACAGCGCGCCGGTCTTGCCGCGGGCAAGGTCCAGGCAGGTCTCGGCGTCGATCTGCCGGCCGCGATACACGATCTCCTGCTGGGCCTCGGTTATGCAAACTTGCGTCACTTTACCCATAAACGCCACTAACAGGGAATGGTTCTGCGCCTCGATCAGCAGATTCATCGCCTCGCAGAGCAGGATGTCGCCGATCAGCACGGCGCCCGAAGATGAGGTCCGCCGCCACAATGTCGGCGAAGCCCGGCGAAGCAAGGCGTTATCGATCACGTCGTCGTGGCACAGGCTGGCCGTGTGAACCATCTCCACCGCCGCCGCGGCACGCTCGCCCAGGTCCGCGTCGCCCGACCCGGCGCCCGCCAGTAGACGCCTGCCCGCCAGTCGGCTACGGAGCATCTTGCCGCTGAGCAGGCCCTTGGCCTCGGCCGAGCCGGTCAGCGCAACAACCTCCCCCAGCCGCGAACCTATCCGAACGCGAACTCGATCCAAAAAACCGCTCAACTCTCGCTCTACGTGTGCCGCCAAACAACGTGCTCCCGCACGGCCGTGTGCCTTGTTCCCGCGACCGTGCAGGCAGACACTGCCAAGCCGGGCCGTCCGTGACCCAAGGGAAGTTGCCATCGTACCATTTCAACGCGACAAGGGAAGGAATGATAGAGGAACATCCGGTAAAAAAGCCATTGCTTTTCCGCTTATCAACCGCCCGGACCCCGACGTTTCGCCCCGATGCACTCGGAACGAAACGTCGGGAGGCGGCAGATAATCACATAAGTCCCTCGATGCCCTGCACGGTAAGCCCGAGGCCGAGTCCCGATTCCGATTCGTCGGGACGAAAAACCGGGTAGCGTCAGAGCTTCCAGCCCGCGCGATAGTTCGGCGTGACGTACCGGTTGGCCTTGGGGCAGTTGGTGAACTGCATCTTGGCCGAGTCCCATTGGAGTTTCTGCCCGGCAAAGCGAATCGCGATAACGCCCACCAGGCCGACCTCTGTCAGCGGGCCGCCGTAGCTGAAGTCCGAGTCGGCCGGGCGATTCTCGCGGATGGCATCGAGCCATTCTTTATGGTGCTCATTGGTCCGCTTGAGATATGGCTCCGGCTGCTTGTACTCGCGCATTGCGGTCTCCGGGAAGATCCTGCAACCGCTGGCGCCGTGCGAGCCGTGGCTGATTCCGGCCTTCTCGCCGATAAGCAACGCGCCGGTGCCCGGCACCTTTCGGTCTTTTTCGAGAGCCTCGGGCTTGGGAATCCTGCGGGCGCCGTCGTACCAGTAGAACGTCACCGGGCCGCGCTTGCCCTTGGCCGGGAACTCGTAGGTGAGCTTCGTGCCCTTGGGAAAGCTCTCGAAATCCGTCTTGGGATTGTAGCCGTCCACCTCGGCCAGGACGGTCGTCGGCGCACCGAGATCCAGGGCCCAGAACGAGGGGTCCATGACGTGGCAGGCCCAGTCGCCCAGGCACCCGCAGCCGAACGCCGACCAGCCCCGCCAGTTCCAGGGGGCGTAGAACGGCTGGTAGGGCCTTTCGGCAACCGGGCCGAGCCAGAGGTTCCAGTCCAGTTCTTTCGGCACGTTCGGCCGGTCCGAAAGCTTGGGCAGGTTGCGAGGCTGGCAGTAGACGTTGGCGAAGGCGTTGCAGGCGGCGTGGACTTCCTTTACCTGCCCGATCGCGCCGTCGCGGACCCACTCGACGAGCATGCGGGTCGCGTTGGTCGAATGGCCCTGGTTGCCGAGCTGCGTGATGACCTTATGCTCCTTGGCGGCCTTGACCATCGCCCGGACCTCGGCGATCGAGTGGGCGAGAGGCTTTTCGCAGTAGACGTGCTTGCCGCGCCTGATGGCTTCCATGGCGATGACGCAGTGCGTGTGGTCCGGCGTGCCGACGGTCACCGCGTCGATGTCCTTGTCCATCGCGTC
The DNA here is from genome assembly GCA_030610965.1 of Phycisphaerae bacterium. GTDB lineage: Bacteria > Planctomycetota > Phycisphaerae > SM23-33 > SM23-33 > JAUWQU01. The sequence continues at coordinate 727 of JAUWQU010000631.1, read as the reverse complement.
GAACATCTTGCGGAAGTCCTTGAACCGCTTGGCGTCGGGGTACTTCTTGTACGACCTGGCTCCCTGGCGGTCGTCAACGTCGCACAGAGCCACGACGTTCTCGCCGCCCATCCGGCCGATGTCGCTGCCGCCCTGCCCGCCGGCGCCTATGCCGGCGATGCGGAGCTTGTCGCTCGGCGCCTTCTGGCCGGACGCGGCCAATACGTGACGAGGCACGATGCTGAACACCGCCGCCCCAACGCCGATCCCCGCCAGCATCTTCCGTCTGCTGAACTTCTTTCCGCTAACGCTTTCACTCATGTGCGCTCTCCTGACCGCTCTGGAACCAGACTTTTCACGCGTACCATACACGCCCTTGAACCCCCCGCCACGCCGCGCGGGCCGAGCACGTTCAACTTGTCTTCAATCCACGCAATAGGAGAGCCCGATGTTGAGTGTCGATCCATCGGGGCGAAAATTCGAGATTACATCGAGTTGCCCCCCCAGGCGCCCCGCCAAAAACGAAGGGCGAGCCCGCAAAGGCCCCCGAGGGGAGCCGCACAGGGCCATTGGCGTGTCAAGTGAGAGGAGGCATCTCTCGGAGCAGGTCTAGACACGTACTTCCTGTGCGGGCATCCCCTCGGGGGCCCTTATGGGCTCGCCCTCAGGTTCGGCTGCAATGAGTTTTTGTCTGATGCTACTCTGCGAAGCCCGCTGCGCAGGGCGAAGCAGAGAGCACGAGGCCTCC
>JAUWQU010000318.1 GCA_030610965.1 Phycisphaerae bacterium | reverse complement strand
ATCAGCACATCCGCCTCGCGCATCTGCGCGGCCACCTCGTCATCGCCAAGCTCGCGCGCCTGCTCAAGCAACACCAGCTCACCCAACTCCCGCAGCGCATCGGCGAACGGCCCATCCGCCGCAATCTGCGAGCAACGATTCGTCACATGAAGGATCTTCAGCATCCCAACGCCTCCCGGCAGTACGCCAAATCCGCACACGCATTCCGATAGATCGTCTCCATGTCCTCGTCCCTGCCGACCCCCCGCGAGAACTCGATGGCCACACTTCCCTGGTAACCATGCGCCTTCGCCACATCGAAGCAAGCATCGAATGGAGGCCGATTCTCGGGAACCGTCGGATCACTCTCGGGGCCGCGCATCTGCACATGCAGGTGCTGAACGCGCCCATGGAAGCCGACGAACCAGGGCTTCAGCACCTCCGCATCGCCCGACACATGCGCAATCACCCCGAACCGCTCCGGATCAAGGTCTTTGAAGAAGGCCACCGCATCCTCAACGTTCTCCAGTACCGTTCCCGGATGACACTCGCAGAGCAGCCGACACGAGGGGGACACTTGCTCTGCCCAGGCCAGCAGGTTGCGGCGGTATTCGTCCAGCTTTGTCGCATCTCCACCAAGATTGTATTTAACGGCCTTTGCCCGCAGCCGGGCGATCGCCTCGGCCACCTTTGCGCGCGCTTCCGCATCTTCGTCCGCAAATCCTACATATGAGTTGTAGATGGCCACCGGGGCCGCAGCAGCAACCAGCCGCTCCTGCTCCGCCTCATCGGCCGCCAGGTAGTGGAACTCCCACAACTCAACGCCATCAAACCCATCGGCCTCAAAACGCTTCAACCAGTCACTCACCGCAAGCGAGGGCTGACGGCTCCCCCAGCGCGTCGGTTCCAGACAGACCGTGCCGATATAGATACTCTTGCGATTAGACTTCATGCCGCAAACCTAACACCTTCCCACGCCAAAGACCCAGTGAAATCTCCCGACGTGGAACGTCGCAACAAGGCCCTGTCGGCCGCGTGCCGCCTTGATTACGATGCCCCCATGAACATCGAACCAAGAGATCCGAAACAACGGTACTGGGTACAATCAACCAAACGCGAACTCGAGGGCAAGCTGGGCACCACGTTCTCGCTCTCCAACGGCATGCTGGGCATTCGCGGGGCGCACGAGGAGTGTCCCGACTGGGGCTGCCCCGAGGTGGTGATCACCCGCGACGACGGCGTCCTGGCCAGGGCGAACGGCGAGACACTCTTCGAACCCTTCACCAACCGCAATATCGTCGGCCGCACCGGCCGCGGCGACACCACCTTCGCCGGCTACATGGCCCGCCGGCTGGCATACCCCCCCCCGCCGAAGCCCTCAAGTTCGCCGCCGCCATCGTTTCGCTGAAAATGGAACCCCCCGGCCCCTTCGCCGGCACGCTGAAAGATGTGCTGGAGCGCATGGCCGGGTAGGCCCAAGTACGTGCGCATCGCCGTGGAGCAGAAAAGGCGCTTGCTGACCTCCCGATCGGCGGTAGAATCGCCAGGAAGGCCGACGGTGGTCGTCGGCAAGAGGCCATCCGGGAAATCCCCGCTGAGAAGGAACTCGACAGGAACATGTCCGCCAAGACGCTCAGACTGAAAGACTCCCCCCGACTCTTTGTCAGCGAGGATACCGCCCTCCATCTCAAGGACAAGCTGCACAGCCCGTTTCTGCGGTCCCAGGCCGCGAGGGTGCTCGCGGACGCCGACTGGCTCGTGCGGGCCAGGCCCGTTGCGGAGAACGAAGGGGGGACGCACTATCCGCATCAAGGACGGTCGCGGGCCGTCGCGAGCCATCTGCAGTGCCTCACCACCGCGTGGGTGCTGACCGGCGCGCCGAAGTATCGCAAGGCCGCGCTGAGGCACCTGGCAAACCTGATGACCTGGAACCACATAAGCTGCGAGGCCAGACACAACACCCCGGCCGAGGTGGAGATGCCTTACTGTCTGAGCTACGGCGAGCACGCCGCCGATATCGGGCTGATGTATGACCTGTTCCGGCCTGAGATGACCTCACAAGAGCAGCAGGTATTCTTCGAGGTGCTGGACCGCTTCTACATGAAAGAGTCGGTCAAGTGCCTGGAGACCCCGCCTTGGTGGGCGTTCAAGAACTGGTCCAATTGGAACGGGGTCTGCTGCGGCGGCATGGGCATGATGGCGTTGGCGTTTTACGACGACATCCCCGAGGCCCGCAAACTCATTCCCTTCGTGGAGGAATCCCTGGGCGAGTATTTCAAGTCCTACATTCAAAACGGCGGCGGATGCCACGAGGGGACCGGCTACTGGAACTACGGCATGCACTATGCCATCCGCTACCTGCTGAGCTGGGAGCACGCCACAGGCCGGAAACACCCCGCACTCAAGATCAAGGAACTTGGCAAGTCGCTCTTGTTCCCCCTCGACTTCACCGGCATCACCTTCGGCGACAACGACGGCTGGGGGCCGGGCGGCTTCTACTTCATGCTCGCCAAACGCACGAACCAGCACGACGCGGCCCTCGCGGCCGCCGCCTGGCTGCCGGATCGGGTCGAGGTCAGAACGAAACAGCGCAGTCAACTGGACCGGCTTGCCACGGGCGGCATTCTCTTCGCCGCCGACGACATTCCCACTGTGCGGGAGATGGCGAAACTCAAGGAGTCGCACGCCAGAAAGAAGACGCCGGTGGCCCGGGTCTACGAGGGGCTGGGCTGGGCTGCCCTGGCCGACGATGCCGTCTTCCCGACCTTGCGGCTCTCCGCCCGCGGCGGATCGAGCAAGATCACCGGCCACGGCCATCTCGATCTGCTCAGTTTCAAGTGCATGGTCAACGGCGAACGGATGATCACCGACCAGGCCGGCAGCAGCCCGGTGGCTTACACCAATCGCGGCCACGACATCTACGGCCGCAGCGCGGCATCCAAGAGCACCCTCTTCGTCGACGGCCTCGGCTGCAACACCAATGCCGTCTGCGACGCCACCGAGGTGGTCGAGGGCAAGGGCATCCTCGGCATCCGCGTTGATGGGTCCCACGTCTACCTGCCGAGTTGGAGGGACCTGTTTATCGGCCGGCTCTTCCTGATGGTGGAGAACGCCTACTGGCTGGTGATCGACCGCGTGCATTCGGCCAACCCGGCGGACCGCCACTGGATGGAGTCGCGCTTCCACACCTTCGCCGACAGCACGCGCGGGCGGAACTGGGTGGCCCTCAAGAGCGGCAAGGAACGGATGACGATGACCTTTGCGGCCCTCGGCGACGCGGTGATGCAGCAGTCCTTAGGCATGCCCACCGTGCCGGGTCCGCAGACCACCATCTTTCGCTGGATGAGCGCGGACGGATACCACGACAACCTGCAGGTGGCGGCCCTCAACCCCGGCGGCAAGAAGCTGGGCCTGGCGATCCGCCGGGAGAAGGCCAAGGGATACGCCGTCGAGGTGACGGGCGCGGGCGGCTACCGACGCACCATTCGCCTTTCACCCGCACTTAGGCTCAAAAGGTAGACAGGCGCGCTTTTCGCGCTGCCCTTGGATGAACCAGCATTCTTGTCCGCTTCGCAGACATCTGATCATGATCGTCATGACGAGTTCCACATACGTCCCTAAGACATTGCCATATCTGTAATTTGCCAGTTGGGCGCTGTTCCCGGAATCGGGTTCTGTCCAGATCGGAGGTCGGAGGGGTCGGTCTGGGCGACATCATGGCCCGGGCACAGCCCGATTGTCCCGTCATCCAACAGAATAGGCGCTTGCGAATGCTGGGATCGGTCATAGAATCGTCAGAAAGGTCGACGGCGGTCGTCGGCTGGAAGCCATCCAGGAACTCTCGGTCAATGGATCAGCGGCACCAATCGAGATGGCCTTCACCTTCGCCAGCCTGACAGGCCGCGAGCGCGGCCGCTTCCGAACCGAAGGGCCAAGGGAGTGACTGATACACACGAGAAGGGCTATCCGTGGACGCGAACCCTTGTTGCCCTGGCCATCGGCTTGATCGGCTCGGTGTTCATCTGGGTCATCACGCCGTATGTCAACTTCCTGATCGACACCGGATTGGTTTCGGACTCGTTCCTGCCCGTCAGCTCGCTGTTCGTGATCCTGGTGCTGGTGCTGCTGATCAACCCCGTTCTTCGGCTGATCAGCAAGCTCACCACCGGCAGCAGCCGCACGCTGGCCCTGGATCGCAGGCAATTGGCGTTGGTGTTCTCCATCGTGCTGATGGCGGCGGTCGTGAGCAGCTACGGCTTGCTGCGGCAATTGCCGTACTCGATCGCGTTCAACAACACGCAAATCAACACCAATTCGGCGCTCGCCGAATCGGTGGAGAAGGTCGGGGTGCCCGAAAGCCTGTTCCCGGACGAGTTGGGCTACGGCAAGGATACATCGGCCTCGAACTACTTCCTCCGTAAGCTTCCCCCCGGCGAGGAAATCCCCTGGCACAAATGGACCGGGCCGCTGGCTTCCTGGGGCGTGATGGCCCTGTTCTCGATGGCGATGATGGTCGGTCTGGCGATGGTCGTCTTGCCGCAGTGGCGTCACAACGAGCGCCTGGCGTTCCCGCTGCGGGGCTTGCAGCAGCGTCTGCTGGAACCGCCTGAAGAGGCGCGACTCGTGGGGGGGTTGTTCCGCACGAAGTCGTTCTGGATCGGCGCCGGCATGGTGGTCCTCCTGTACTGCCTGCAGGGGGCGAACGTGTACATGCCGACGAAGGTCCCGGCGATCCCGCTGAAGTGGAACCTCAGCAGCCTCTTTACTGAAGGGGTGCTGCAGCACGTCGACGACACCAGCGGCATCAAGACCAACCAGATTGTGTTCCTGATCATCGGCGTGACCTTCTTCATGCCCAGTCGAATCGGATTCTCAATCGTTTTCTTCCACCTGTTGTATGTGGGCTATGCCGTGGTCAACAAGGCATACTATCCGCCCTACAACACCGGCGTGATCGACGACCAGCACACCGGGTCGCTGGTGGCGTTGGCCATCGGCGTGCTCTGGCTTGGCCGCAGTCAATGGGCGCGGGTGTTCAGAGCAATGTTCCGCCGATCGGGGAGTGACAACGACTACTACAACCGCGCCGCCGGCTGGACTTTAGCTATCGGCTTCGCCGGTGCGGCCGGGTGGCTGGTGTGGATCGGTGTCCAGCCCGTCGCGGCGGTGGCGTTCGTTGTGGTCGGTTTCATGGCTTCGCTGGTGATCGCCCGGCTGGTGGCCGAGACGGGCATCCCGTTTATGAGCATACAATGCGCGGGCGTCCACCATCTGATACGGCTACTGCCGGTGTCCTGGCTCAGCGGGCCGACGGTGTTGTTCTCGATGGTCCCGACGTTGTTCTTCCAAGACGCCTCGCGGATCAGCGCCACCGGGCTTGGAACCCATGCGCTGGGCATGGATGAAGAAGCCAATCCCCGGCGTCGAGCCCGGCTGGCATGGGTCCTGCTTGGCGTGATGATGCTTGGCGTGGTGATCTGCGGCGCCGTGCATCTGTACATGAACTACAACGAGGACGTTTCCTATGCCGGCAT
>JAUWQU010000312.1 GCA_030610965.1 Phycisphaerae bacterium | reverse complement strand
GACTGAAGGTCCGCGATGGTCGCCTTCTGCCGGGCCAACTGGTAGCGGGCACGTTGCAGCCGGGCGTACTCCGGCAACAGCAGCACCGCGCCGAACACGACCATGGCTATCCCGACCAGCAGGCAGAACGTTACGAACTGACCCGTAGCCGAGACGAACCGTCCTAACCCGCCGGGCGGGTTTCCGTTATTGCTTGTTCCATGTCGAGGCACCATAGACCGCCTTGTCTCCGAGGGCCTCCTCGATTCTCAGAAGTTGGTTGTACTTGCAGACGCGATCCGTGCGGCTGGCCGATCCGGTCTTTATCTGCCCGGTGTTCTTTGCGACGACCAGGTCGGCGATGGTTGTGTCTTCGGTTTCCCCGGAGCGATGGCTTACGACCGCGGTCCAGCCGCTGTTCATGGCCAGGTCGATCGCGGCGTAGGTCTCGGTCAGAGTGCCGATCTGGTTTACCTTGATGAGGACACTGTTGGCGCAGGCCTCGTCGATCCCTCGCTGGATGAACTTCACGTTGGTGACGAAAATGTCGTCGCCGACGAGTTGGATCTTCTCGCCGAGCTTGGTGTTGCTCTTCTTCCATCCGGCCCAGTCGTCCTCGCCCAGGCCGTCCTCGATGCTGCGGATGGGGTACTTGTCGCACCAGGTAGCCCAGATGTCGATCATCTCGTCGCTGGTGGCGATGCGGTCCGGGTTGGACTTGAAGAAGCAGTAGCCTTCCTTGCCTCGCTCGCGGGCCTCGTTCACCATTTCGCTGGCGGCCGGGTCGAGGGCCAGCCAGATGTCCACGCCCGGTTTGTACCCCGCGGCCTCAATGGCCTGGAGGATCAACTCGGGGGCCTCGTCGTTGCTCTTGAGGCTCGGTGCGTAGCCGCCCTCGTCGCCTACGGCGGTGTTGTAGCCCTTGCTCTTGAGGACTTTCTTGAGGGCGTGGAAGACCTCGGTGCCCATGCGGAGGCCTTCGGCGAAGCTTCTTGCCCCCCACGGCTGGACCATGAACTCCTGGAAGTCGATCGTGCCGTCGGCGTGCTTTCCGCCGTTGAGGATGTTCAGCATCGGCACCGGCAGCGTGACGGCCTTGTCGCCGCCGATGTACTCGTACAGCGGCTTGCCGACGGCGATCGACGCCGCGCGGGCGGCCGCCATCGAGACGCCGAGTATGGCGTTGGCGCCGAAGTTCGACTTCGTCGGCGTGCCGTCGGCGGCGATCATCTTGTTGTCGATGCCCGCCTGGTCGCAAGCGTCCATGCCGGTCACCGCCGCCGCGATCTCGTCGTTGACGTGCCCGACTGCCTCGAGAACGCCCTTGCCCAGGTAAACTGCCTTGTCGCCGTCGCGAAGCTCGCAGGCCTCATTCTCGCCCGTGCTGGCGCCGCTGGGGACCGCGGCGCGCCCGAGAATGCCGCCCTCGAGCAGCACGTCCACCTCGACGGTGGGATTGCCGCGAGAGTCCAGGATCTGCCGACCGCGGATGGATTGAATCTTTGTGGACATTATTCGTTGTTCCTTTACTCTCTATCGGCCCTACTTGAAAAAAGGCTAAAGCCTTTCGTACACGAACTAGCCCGTATGTTACCAATTCGCCCGGAACATGCAAGCTCGCCGGCAGGCATAACCGAAAACCGGCCTGGAAACCCAGTCCGTGCCATCGCGGAGGGTTTGCCGTATAATAATTGCGTGTCCGGCTGGTTCGGGCGCGATGCTTGGCGGGGATCGACCGAAGGGATCGGCCGGTTCCTGCAAACTGTCCATGACGGGAAAGGATGAACCATGCTGGCTGCCATCGCTGCCATCGATTGGGACTGGGATTGGGACAAGTACGTCATCCTGGCCGTGCCCTTCGGGCTGCTCGGCCTGGCGGCGCTGATATTCGTGCTGCTTCGCCACACGTTGCGGACCCGCTTCCGCGTGGGCCTTCAGCTCGAGCGCGACCCGGACATCAACGAGTGGCTGATCTGCTTCGCCTGGAGCCGAAAGATTCTCTACCTGCCCGCCATCTTCATGTCGTTCCTCGGGGCGATGACGATGCTGCTGATAGAGTGGGGGGCCATTCCGGCGCAGGTCGCCCCGCTTGCCGCCCAGGTCATCGGCGGCTTGTGGGTGCTGACGTTCCTGCTGTCGTTCCTGGTCGACGAGTACGAGATGTCCGTCAAGATCCTCGCGATTGTCGTGCTGCTGGTTCTGCTGCTGGTGCTCTGGCTGCACCTGCTGGGCTGGCTTGTGGGGTTCCTGCGGGTGCTGGGGCGCGTCTCGGTGTCGATGAGTTGGCAGGGCTTCCTGTTCCTGGGCCTGCTGTTCTCGATCGGCATCGTTGTCTCGTGGATCAAGGGCATGTTCTACTATGTGGCCATTACGCCGAACTACCTGAACCTGCAGACCGGGCTGACTGAGACCGGCGAGCAGGTCGCCCGCGAGGACTACAGCACGCGGGTGGACACGGGCGACTTCCTGGAGCGAATCCTGGGCTTCGGGCGGATCGTCATCATGTTCCGCGACAACCGCCGGCTGCCGATGAAGCTGCTGGTCGGGCGGATCGGCAGGAAAGCCGCCGTGCTCGAATCCATCCGCGGCAAGCTGGCGATCGACGCCCACCAGCCCGCCCGCGAGGGCCGGGTTTCGGACATCTGACCGGGGGCCGTCAGTTAGGGCTCTTGGACATGTAATACGGCAGGTCTCCGGGCTTGACGTCCTTCCAGAGCCCCGCGTCGGCGGCGCGGGCCTGGGCTTGCAGTTGCTGGAACTCGCTCTTGAGCGGGTGGGGGAATCTCGGGTCGGCGTAGCCGTAGCCCTGGCGGATTAGCTCGCGGTTCAGCATCGTTGAGTCCGGAAGCTGCACGTAGGCGAGCAGCCTGTGGTACTTGTCGCGAGTGCTGCCGCTCAGCAGCTCCAGGCGGACGGTCTTTCCCTCGCACGCCCGCGTCGTAAAAACCGTAGCCTCCGGCCCGAAATGCGCGACCGGTTTGCCAGGGGCCTTGGTTTCCGGCGTGTCCACACCCCAGAGCCTGATTCGCGTGGCCGGGGCGCCCCGGTCGGGCTCGTCGATGTCGATCGTATCGCCATCGACAACGTACGTGACCCGGAACGACTTGCCGTGGTAGCGTGTGAAATCCTCGCCGACTGGCCTCGGAAGCCGGCCGAAGATGCCCTGCTGGTCGCCGACGAATATCGCCAGCAGCACCGCAGCCGCCGCAAGCGCCCATCCGATTCGCCGCAAGGCGTATCGTCGGCGGCGCTGCGAGTCTGTCAGCTTGGGCGGCGGAGTTTTTCTTCGGCGCATCGGCCTGGCCTTCGTGCCTGGTTGACGCGAGGATAGGCCCTCGTCGAGTCGCGGATTACTTTTTCGACTTCCCGGCCGCGCGGGCGGCACGCTTACGGGCGGGCTTGGACGGCGCCTTGCCGAGGTCGAAGGCGTCATGCACCAGTTGCAGCGCCCGCGGGCCGTCGCCGCGGTCGATCAGGGCGGAGATCTTGATCTCGCTGGTGGTGATGTTCTGAATGTTGATCTTCCCAGCCGCCAGGGCGGCGAACATTCGCTCGGCCACGGCGGTGTGGGCCCGCATTCCCATGCCTACCGCGGAGACCTTTGCCAGGCGGTCCTCGATAATCGCCTCGCAGTCAAGATCGATGCAGAGTTGCTCGACGACCCTTTTGGTTTCCGGCAGTTCGGCGATGTCGACGGTGAACGCGACGGTCGCCTTCTTGTTGTCGGCGATGGTCTGTATGATGTCGTCGACAACTATACGGTTGGTCGCGATGGTCTGGAAGATGCTCGCCGCCACGCCGGGGCGGTCGGGGGTGTTCCGTAGCGTGATGCGGGCCAGCTTGTCCTTAAGGGCCACGCCGCTGACAACGACTCGCTCCATGGATTCGGTTTCAGCCACGATCATCGTACCTTTCTTCTTGTTCTGACTGTTGCGCACGTGGATGGGCACGTTGTACATCTTGGCGAACTCCACAGCGCGGCTGTGCAGGACGCTGGCGCCAAGGCTGGCCAACTCCAGCATCTCGTCGTAACTGATCACTTCTATCTTCCGGGCGTTGGGCACTATCCTCGGGTCGGCTGTGTAAATGCCGTCAACGTCCGTGTAGTTTTCGCAGACATCCGCGCCCAGGGCCGCCGCGATGGCTACGAGCGTAACGTTGCTGCCGCCCCGGCCAAGGGTGGTTATCGCGCCGGATTCCGTGACGCCCTGGAATCCCGCGACGATTGCGATCCGCCCGGCGTCCAGCGCCGCTCGCAGCCGCTGAACGTCGATGGACTTGATTTTGGCCTTGGTGTGAACGTCGTCGGTGACTATACCGATCTGCCCGGCCGTGAAACTGATGGCCGGTGAGCCCATCGCCTCCATCGCCATCGCAACCAGCGAGATTGTCACCTGCTCGCCGGTGGCGAGCAACTGGTCCATCTCCCGCTTGGGCGGGTTGTCGGTTATCTGCGCCGCCAACGACACCAGTTCGTCGGTGGAACCGCCCATTGCCGAGACCACCATGACGACCTGATGATGGGCGTTTCGCGTGTCGATCGCCCGCTTGGCCGCGGCCCGGATGCGGTCGGCGTTCGCCACGCTTGTGCCGCCGAACTTCATGACCACTATGCTCATTTTTTGCCTGCCCGTGTAGGGCTCCTTCCACTGTGGTTCTCGTCAAGTAGCCCTCAGTCGCGGCCGGGGTGAAAACCATCGGAATGTAACGCGTTTTGGCCGAAAATCCAGAGGGAATTGGCGGCGGTCAGCGGACGGTGAGGAAGTACTCCATCAGCTCGCAGCCGCGGTCTATGTGCAGATCGCTTGCGGCGCCGTCGCGCTCGGTGAACCTCCCGTGCATAACCGACTCGATGCGTTTGCCGGCTATGGCGAACGGCACGGGCTCGGCCGTGTGGGTGCGAATGGTGCATGGCGTGGGGTGGTCCGGCAGGACGAGGATCCGCCAGTCGTCGCCTTCGGCCTGGAGGCGAGCCAGCAGCGCACCGACGATATGCTCGTCGATCTGCTCGATAGCGGTGACTTTTCCCTTGGCGTCGGCGTTGTGCCCGGCCTCGTCGGGGGCTTCGACGTGGACGCATACCAGGTCGCAGCCGTCCAGGGCCGCGACGGCGGCGGCCCCCTTGCCGGCGTAGTTGGTGTCCAGGTATCCGGTGGCGCCGGCTACCTCGATGCACTCCCAGCCGATCAGTGTGGCCAGGCCGCGAAGCAGGTCGACGGCGGTTATCATCTTGCCGACCTTGCCGTACCTGGACCCAAAGGAGGGCAGCGTGGGCATCTTGCCCTCGCCCCACAGCCAGATGTCCGTGGCGGAGTTGTCGCCGAGGTCTCGGCGGGTGGCGTTGATTTCGTGTTCGGCCAGCACGGCCCGCGCCGCGGCCATGATCTCGCGGAGCACCTCGCTGCCGGGGCCTGTCGGCAGGTGCTCGTCCGCCGGTTTGGCAAGAATGTCGTGCGGGGCGGTGGTTTCGACGTTGAACTCGCTCGCCGCGACCATCAGGTGCCGGTAGCTGACGCCCGGATAGAACCGCACGCCAGGCCCAGCGACGGCCGCGTTGAGGTCCGCAATAAGGGCACGGGCCTCCTCGGTCGAGATGTGCCCGGCCG
>JAUWQU010000688.1 GCA_030610965.1 Phycisphaerae bacterium | reverse complement strand
GAATGTAGTCGGAAGCGGTATCAGGGGTCGGACCCCTGTTGCTCTCATGCAGCCTCTCAGTCAGTCGTCGTCCTCGTCCTTCTTGTCGCGGTTCTTGCCCTTCTTGCATTTGCCCCGCGGGGCGGCGAGCAGGAATGCCTTTCGTCCTTCGAACTCGGCGAACGCCTTGACGGCATCGGCGGCGGGCAGGATTTCCAGGCGGACGTCGTGGTAGCCGAGCGTCTGTTGGGCACGGCTGCCGAGCGTGACCGGCTCGGGGCCGACCTGGCCTACGAAAACAGCGCGCGGCCTGGCGGAGCAGAGCAGCCGGACGGACTTGTCTCCCAGCCTGGCCTTGTCGATGTCGGCGGCGAACTTGTCGTCGAACTGATCTCCGCGGACGCTCGTGCCGTCGGCGAGAATCAAGCAGGCGCCATGGCAGTTCCGCCCCGATGCGCTGACGCGTCCGTCTGCCCAGGTCAGCTTGGGGTAGCGCACGCGGCGAGTGTTTGCGAACGGGTTCAGGCCGAGTTGCTGCTGGGCCAGCGCCACGGCGCCCAGCACCACGGCGTCGTCGCCGAGGGAAGACTCCAGCACCCGCCCGCCCGGCCTGGCGCCGGTGATCGGGTCGGACTCAATGACCCTCTCGACGATCGGCAGGATGAATCTGCCGCAGGCCTCGATTACCCCGCCGCCGAACAGCAGCACGTCCGGGTCCACAAGGTGACGGATTGAGATGCACGCCAAGCCCATGACCTCGGCCGCGCGGGTGACGACTTCCGTCACGACCGGGTCGCCTTTGGCCAGGGCCCTTCTTATAGCCCCGGAGCGGATCGGCTCCTTGGGCTTGGCCAGGTCCACCAGGGCCTCGATGGCGGATTTTCGCCCGCCCTTGATCGCGGCGCGGATGCAGCGGTCCATCGCGGTCCGGCTGGCGAGGGCCTCGAAGCAGCCCTTGGCGCCGCAGCCGCACTTGGGCCCGCCGATATCCATCAGCATGTGCCCGATCTCGCCGGCGCTCTCGCGCGAGCCGGTGACGAGCTTGCCGTCTATTACGACCCCGCCGCCGATGCCGGTGCCGACGAATATGCCCACCACGCTTTGGGCATCCATTGCCGTGCCGAGCCACTTCTCGCCCAGAGTGCCGAGGTTGACGTCGTTGCCCAGGAAGACCGGCAGGCCGAGCCTCTCGGCAGCCAGCGGTGCTATCTCCATGCCGCCGAGATTCATGTTGGCCGTATAGACCACCCGCCCGGCTTCGGGGTCCACCACGCCCGGAATGGCCATGCCGACCGCGGCAACGGAGCTTGTCTCGGCCCCGGCCGCGGAGATGACGTCCCGGACAGTGTCGAGGATGACCTCGACAACGATGGCGGCTTTCTTCTCGCGAGGCGTGCTTATCCGCTCGCGCTGCAGCACCCGCCCGTCGGCGGCGACCAGCGCGGCCATTATCTTCGTGCCGCCGACGTCGACGCCGACGAACAGTTTGTCACGGTTGGCCCTGGCCATGTCAGTCACACCATCCTTTCCTTGCAGCCCCGGCTGCGCACGAGAGGCGCGGACGTTTTCGGATAGGGTAGGCTGAAACTTGCCGCTGTTTCCGTACGTGGCAGTCGCGATCGCCGAGCGCTCATGATTTCCGTTTCCATTATCCCGCGCGGCAAGCCGCCAGGCGGGGATCGCCGAAGGCATTATAGGGGCCGCCGAGGCGATAGTACAATCCCTCCTCGCCTGGTGGCGTTTTTGGGCGCGTGGCATAGGAACCTGCCCGGCCGGGGGCGTTTAAACAGTGGAGCCCGCGGGCGCGGGCGCCGAGAGGAAGGAACTGGGAATGCGGCAATTTGTTTTGCTTATTGCGTTGCTTATGACTCTGTGCGACTCGACCGCCTTGGCGGACGACTGGCCGCAGTGGCGCGGCCCGGATCGCACCGGGATATCGAAGGAAACCCAACTGCTGAAGGACTGGCCCGAAGGCGGTCCGAAGCAGCTCTGGTCGATCAGGACTGCCGGCAAGGGCTACGGCTCGCCGTCGGTGGTGGGCGGGACGATCTATATCACGGGCACCGAGGGCAACCGCGGCGTGCTCTACGCGATCGGCCTCGACGGCAAGCTCAAGTGGAAGCAGGCCTACGGGCCCGAGTGGATCAAGAACCACCCGCAGGCCCGAACGCAGCCGACGATCGTCGACGGCCTGGCGTACGTTTACGGCGGCCAGGGCACGGCCGCGTGCCTCGATGCGAAGACCGGCAAGATCAAGTGGTCGGTCGATACGCTCAAGAAGTTCAAGGGCAGCAACATAACCTGGGGCATCGCCGAGAGCCCGCTCGTGTTCGACGACAAGTTCATCTGCCATCCGGGCGGGCCCGGCGCGGCCGTGGTGGCGCTGAACCGCCAGACCGGCGAGACTATCTGGACGACCAAGAGCCTCAGCGACAAGAGCAGCTACTGCTCGCCGTTGCTGGTGAGTTGCGGCCGGACTCGGAAGATCGTCACGCAGACGGCCAAGAACATCGTCGGCATCGAGGCGGACACGGGCAAGGTGCTCTGGCTTTCCCCGCAGCGCAACCGCTATGGGGTGCATCCCAACACGCCGCTGTGCTTCGACGGGATGATCTTCACGACGTGCGGCTACGGCTACGGCAGCACGTTGCTGAAGCTTTCCGATGACGGTTCCAAGGCCTCGGAGATCTGGCGGGAGCGGAAGCTGGACAACCATTTCCAGGGCGTGCTTTACCTCGGCGGGCTCATATACGGCTCGCCAAGCAAGGGCCGGTTGTGCTGCTTGGAGCCGAAGGTCGGCAAGGTCGTATTCACGGCCGAGGAGGTGCGGAAGGCGGCGATCATCTTCGCCGATGATCGTATCTACGCCTACGACGAGATGGGCGGCAAGGTGACGCTGCTGGAGATAACGCCGGCGGAGTTCAAGGCCCACGGCAGCTTCGAGGTGACCGAGGGCTCCGGGCCGCACTGGTCGCACCCCGTCGTAGCCAACGGACGGCTGTACGTACGCCGGGGCGAGGCGCTGCTTTGCTACGACGTTCGGGCGAAGTAGGGCAGGGCGGCAGGCGCCTTCGAGCGGCACGCGAAAGCTGCCCGCGC
>JAUWQU010000018.1 GCA_030610965.1 Phycisphaerae bacterium | reverse complement strand
GGAGCAGCACCGAGCCCCCCCCGGCGAAGCGGCGGCAGACCCAGCGGCGCTTGCGGGGCAGAAGTGGCAGGTTGACGCGGGCGGCCTCGACGGCGACGGGTGCGAAGCCGTGTATGCCCACCAGTTCCTTGAGGAACGCCGGCGTGTAGGCATGCACGTGCTTCATGCACTGGAGCCAATGCGGCTGACGGCCGCGGATCAGGCGGCGGATTTCCTTCCAGTATCGCAGGTTGGGCACGGCGATGACGATCAGCCCGCCGTCGCGAACCGCGCGGTTGGCGTAGTTCAGCGGCGCGTGCCAGTCCAGCACGTGTTCCATGACGGCCCCCGCGTGTACGCCGTCGAAGCTGGCTGGCTCGACGGGCCAGGGCTGCTCGGCGTCGCATACCTCGCAGGCGTCGTAGTTGCCGCGGGCGATCGTCGCGGCTTGGGCGCTGATCTCCAGGCCGACGATCCGATACTCCTCGGCCGGCAGGAACTGCCTGAGCGGTCCGATGCCGCAGCCGACATCAAGCACGTCGCGCCGCCGGTCCGGCGTCGCGGGCAGCAACTCGCCGAGCAACTCGCAAACTCGCTGAAGGCGGACGGTCTCCTTGGCGTCGTAGGGCTTATCGCCGTGCCAGGCGGTCGCGTTTATGGCCTGCTTGAACTCGTCGGTCATTTGGCTGAACCTTTGCTTTGGGCGGCGCGGGCGAGGAACTGATCCAGAAGTTCCTCCTGGCGGGCCTGCATACGGACGGACCCGCGGACGGACTGGTCCTCGTAGCCCATCACGTGCAGCAGACCGTGGACGATGTAGAGCATGAGCTCGCGAGCGGGTGTCAGGCCGCGGGTGGCCGCCTCGGTCGCAGCCAGGTCGCCACAGACGATCAACTGCACGCTCAGCCCGATCTTGGGGGCTTCGGAGAGGTCGAAGCTCAGCACGTCGGTGGCCCCGGCGCAGCGGAGGTAGCGGCGGTTGAGTTCGGCCATCTTTGCCGAATCCACCACCGCGATGTCCACGTCGGCGACGCGGCAGCGGTCGGCCTGGGCGACAAAGGCCACCAACTCCGCGATTCGCTTGCGCGGGACGCGGATAGCCTTCTGGGCCGAGGAGATCGCAACCTTCGGTGAGTCCTGGTTCTTCGCCGCCTTCGCCATCATGTGCGGCACGATACCCGCCGGCCCGGGCGTATGCAACGACTTCAGCCCTTCGGCGAGCGGCGCCTCCGGAGAAGTGCCAGCCCGCCCGCGGCCAGCAGAGCCAGCGTCGTCGGCTCGGGAACCGGCGCGCCGGGAGCGGCGGGCGAATTGTGGAAGTTGGCCTGGAAGGCCGCGAAGTCCCGCCAGGTGACCTCGCCGTCGAAGTCGAAGTCGCCGCCCGTCCACGTGGCCGACTGGCCGAAGTTTCGCTTTAGGGTAATGTAGTCGGCGGCGTCGAGGTCGCCGTCGAGGTCGGCGTCGCCCGCATCGGGCATCTCCCAGCCGAGGTCATCCAGGCCCGCAACGTCCAGCAGGGTCAGTCGCTTGCGAGTGCCTTGGAGCAGGTCAGGGTCCATCGCCGCCTCCTGAACCTGCCCGCCAGACAGGCTCTCGGTGTCATAGTACCAGTGCGACCTGCCGGCCAGCGGCACAGGCCCGCCGTAAACGCCCTCGGAAACCGCGCCCGTGAACGTGTTGTCCGAGGTGTCAACCAGATTGTCCCACGAGGCTTGACTGCCGAAACCGAGCACGTGGGCCAACTCGTGAAGGCACACGGAGAAGAAGTCGTTGTCGTCGTTGCTGGTCGGGCCAGAAGCCAGGTCGTAGTTCCAATCGCTGCTGGAGTTGAAGGAGATCGATCCGCCCCAAGGCCCAACGTCGGTCGCGGGATTTGCCAGCGCCCCGGACTGGCCGCGGGCTTTCACCGTGTTGCCCCACTCGGACGAGCCTGCGGCGCTCTGGTAGTTGTAGCCGCCCGGACAGCCCACGCCCAGCGTAAGGCTGCCCATGTCTCGGGCGCCGACATACACGATCATCGTGTCGGCCGGGACAACCAAGTCAGGCTCATATACCCAAGAGTCCGTCGACGGACTGGTGAATACGGCTGACCACGTGTTGCCGTCGGCCGGCACGATGGCTTCGAGGCTGTCGGTGAACATCTCGAAGTTTCGCCCGGCGTTTTCGAGGGTCGCGCGGGCCTGGGCGCCGTATTGACTGACGGCCGGGTCGAAGAAGCCCGCCGAGTCGTAATCGTAGTTGAACTGGATCGTTAGCCCCGCCGCGCTGGCCGGGATGCACAGGCAAAGCATCGCGCCGGCAAGTACGGCCGGGAAATAAAGTCTGCACGATGTCATAGGCCTCGACGTCCTCCAAGTTCTCGCATAATCACCGAAGCATTATAACATGCCCGCGCTACGGCTTGGTGGCCTTTCTGTGTCGGCAGCGCCGCCAAGGCGGGTCAGAACTTCCACATCAGGTCGACCATGGTCGTCACGTCGTCGTAGTCGTTTCCGGCGTTCGGGCCGGCAATGGGTTCGGTCAGGAGGACCGTCAGGCCGAGCGTCAGGGCGTCGGTGAAGTTGTATTTGCCGCCGATGACGTGGCCCTTGCGGTTGGAGCCGCCGAAGTCGCTGTCGTTGAATGCGCCCGGCGTACAGTTGGCCTCGATCCACGCGTACTTGTACGCCACCGACCAGTCGCCGCACTTCTTGTTCGTGCCGACCTTCAGCCCGGCGGCGTAGCCGTTGTCCTGGCCGCGGAAATGCTCGGTGTCGATGTTGTCGCCGCAGTTGTGGACGATGTCGACATACGCCGCCATCTTCTGGCCGAAACACTTCCATGACAACTGGTTGGTCAGGTTGATCATTCGGAAATCACTGAGTCGGTTGTAGCTGCTTGTCCCGCCGAGCGGGCTGGTAATCGGGACCGTGACCTCGGTGTTGCCGCCGGCCTTGCCGTAAGTCTGCTCGTAATGCTTGTACTCATAGTACGTCGCGGCCACGGCCCACTTGACGTCCTTGCTGATCTTCCAGTCCACGCCTGCCTGGTATGTCATTAGGATGGCGTCGACGAGGGTGTAGTCCACCTCCGTGCCGCTGCCGGGGAGGTCGAGCAGCTTGTGGTTGCGTTTGGCGTTCTCCGAGAGGCTCCACATGCCGACGTTCACGAACGGGGAGATGCTGCCGCACTTGGGCTTGTATTGCACCCAGGCCCCCTCGGGGTTCACGTCGCTGTCCCAGATCATGTTGGTGTGGACGTATGGGGTGCCCATCTTGCCGGCAATGACCGTCAGGCCAGGCGCGCACTTGGGCTCGTACTTTGCGTACGCGCGGTCGATCCAGACCGAGTGCTCCTCGAAGTTGCTCTCGAAGGTCTGGTTAGTGCTCGTGGGGTCGCTGCTGGAGCCGCTGGCAAGCCTGAAACCGATCTCGACTTGGTCGTCCAGCCAGGTCTTTGCGAATCCGAGACGAAGGCGGAATCTCGCCTTGGTGTTGTTCTTGTCATTTGCTCGGCCGTCGCCGGTGAGGCAGTTGTTCTGGAGCCTCAGGCGCAGGTCGCCAGAGAACTTCAGGTTTTCCAGCCAGGTCGGCCCGGCGGGCCTGTTGGAGGCGCTGTCGGCCATGTCCTTGGCGATCTGGGCCAACGACCCCTTCTGGGCAGCCTGCTGGTCCTCCAGTTCGGCCAGGCGGTTGGATTGGTCCCTCAGCCTCGCCTTGAGGGCCTCGACGGTCGTCTTTAAGTCCTCGTTTTCAGCCTTAGCTGCGGGTGCCAGGCAGGCACAGACAAGGATAGCCCCCGCCACCATACACTTGAGTGTTCTCTGCATTCGATCGCTCCTTCAATTGTCTTGCGACGTTTTGGATTTCGCGCCCACCGGAGGCGCGAGGCCGGCTTGCCCTTCCGGCGTCTGGGCAGGAGTTTCGTCGCGGGCCGCTAAGAACTGATGAAGGCAGGATGAAATGCGCATGAAAAACCGCACAGAGAAAGGCATCTGCTATGGGTGTATTTCGCCAAGGGAGTCAGCGTGGCGGACGATGTCGCCGGTTCGCAGGAAGATGATGTCCTCGGCGATGTTCGCGCAGAGGTCGCCGATTCGTTCCAGGGCCCTGGCGATGTTGATGAGCGTCCAGACCCCCTCGATGCCCAGCGACTCGGTCTTGGAATGAAGGGCCGAACGGACCAGAGCGCGGTGGTCCTCGTCGATGATGTGGTCCATCTCCAGTATCCCGCGTGCCGTGGCAAGCTCGCGCGTGCTCAGCATCCGCGTTGTTCGGCCGAGTACTTCAAGGGCGTCCTTGCGGAGGCGGATGAACTCCTCCTCACCGGCCAGGTCCAGTCGGCATGTCACGATCTTCTTGACCGACCGCCCTATCTTGGCGCCCTTGTCGGCGATTCGTTCGAGGTCGTTGTTGACCTTGATGACCGTGCAGATCATCCGCAGGTCGATCGCGGCAGGCTGGTATAGCGCCAGCAGCCGGATGCACTCCTGCTCGATCTCGACCTCCTCGCGGTCGATCACGCGGTCGAGGTCGAAGACTTTCCTCCCGGCCTGGACGTCGCCCTTATCGGCCGCGGCGAGCGCGTCGATGACGGCCTGCTCGGCGCACATTCCCATGTGATCCAGTCTAAGCGTCAGGCGTTCGAGGCGATTGGCTAGTTCGGACATTGCTTTGTGATCCTTGGCCGGGTCAACCGAACCGGCCGGTGATGTAATCCTCGGTCTGGCGTTTCTGCGGGGTGGTGAACATGTCCCTCGTCAGGCCGCACTCTATGAGTTCCCCGAGGCAGAAGAAGGCTGTCCTGTCGCTGACGCGTGCGGCCTGCTGCATGTTGTGTGTGACGATCACTATCGTGTAGTCGTTCTTGAGCCTTGCGATGAGTTCCTCGATTCTGGCCGTCGCCACCGGGTCCAGCGCGCTGCACGGTTCGTCCATCAGCAGGACCTTGGGCTCGGTCGCCAGAGCCCGTGCGATGCAGAGCCGTTGCTGCTGCCCGCCGGACAGGGCCAGGGCGCTCTTTCGCAGGTCGTCCTTCACTTCGGCCCACAATGCGGCGTGTTGGAGGCATCGCTCGACGATCTCCGCCAGTCTGGCCGCGCGGCGGATGCCCTGGACCCGCGGGCCATAGGCTACGTTGTCGAAGATGCTCTTGGGGAAGGGGTTCGGCCTCTGGAAGACCATGCCCACCTGCTGGCGGAGGTTTACCAGGTTGACCCGCTTGTCGTAAACGTCCTGGCCGTTGACCTCCAGGACGCCCTCGGCCCGGGCGTTGGGGACAAGGTCGTTCATGCGGTTGATGCTGCGAAGAAACGTGCTCTTGCCGCAGCCCGACGGGCCGATGATCGACGTTACGGAACGCGGATATACCTCCATGTCGATGTTCTTGACGCCCACCTGATCGCCGTAGCAGAGGCAGAAACCGCGCGAACGTATGATGGCCTGGCCGTGATCGGCAAGGCTCTGGCCGTTGCCGACGGCGCCCAGCGCCACCGGCCTGGGCAACGAGAGGCGCTTGTCCTCAGGCTCGGAGGTGTTCGGCACTTCGATAGGCATGTGTCTGGTTCCTGTTTTCGTTTCGACTTGCGTTACGGCGCACATGGTCTGAGCCTTTCGTCTAGGTTCCGCGAAGCTTTCGGGTCAGCCGCGAACGTATGACGATCGCGACGATATTCAGCAAAAGCACCAGCACCACCAGCGTCAGGACCATCCCGGCCTGGTTGTGCGGAACCTGCGCTGCCAGCTTGTCGCTGACGGCCATGTCGTAGCTGGCGTAGGACAGAGCCCTGCAAGGCTTGAGCGGCGAGCCTGGCCATGGCCCGACCGCGACGGCGGCGGTGAAGAGAATAGGCGCCGTCTCGCCGGCAGCGCGGCTCATAGCGAGGATGATGCCGGTGAGTATTCCCGGCATCGCGGCCGGCAGGGAGACCTTCACGAACGTTCGCAGCCCTCCCGCGCCCAGCGCCAGCGAGGCCTCGCGGTATGACGGGGGCACTGCCCGCAGGGCCTCCTCGCTTGCTCGGATGATTATCGGCAGCACGAGCATGCCGAGCGTCATCGCCCCGGCCAGGGCGCTTGGTCCGTTGCTCAGGCTGAGCTTCGGCAGCAGCCAGAGCACGAAGAATGCCAGCCCGAACAGGCCGAAGACTATGCTCGGCACGCCGGCGAGGGTGTTGATGCAGGTTCGCAGTACTCGAAGTGCGAGGCTTTCTCTCATGCACTCGATGAGATAGGCGGCGGTCATCACGCCGACAGGCACGGCCAGCAGCATCGCAATCGCCGTCAGCATGAGCGTTCCGATCGCCTCGGGCCCGACTCCCCCGAAGAAGTGCCCGGGCGTGCTGTCGTCGGTAAAGAACCGCCAATAAAACGTGCTGCGAGGATTGAGCATTTTCTCGAGCCGCTGGTCGATCATCGGAAACAGCGCCGCCAGCTTCGTGTTAGCAAACTCGTCGGCTCGGCGTACGCGGGTTTTCTTGAGCGGCTTGCCCGGTTGGTCGGGCACGTACTTCTCCCGCCACAGCAACTCGTCGCGCAGCTTCAGGGCCTGATCCCATCTCGTCGCGCCGTAGCGAAACTGGGCCAGGGCGGCCTTGGGGGCGCTGCCGGGGGCCGGGCCGAGAAGGCGAGTCAGCAATGTGCGGGTCTCGGCCAAGGCTGCGGCGTAGTCGTCCCGCCTGGTCAGGTCCACGGTTTCGACGGTGGCCTTGTACTGCTCAGCCAGGCGGAAAAGCTCCTCGCCGGCCGTGGCTTGCAGAGCCGCCCGATCAGGCGAGTCCAGCACGTCTTTGAGCCTTCTCAGCGCCGTTGCCTTGTCGGTTGTCTCCAGTGCGTCAAGCATGAAGTCGCGCAGGCGCCTCGCCTTTGCTCGCAGATTGCGGGCCTCTTGCGCCCCCAGGCTGCCCGCCTCGACCCGATTGCGCATCTGCTTGTCATACTCGCGGATGGCGTCCTTGACTTGGCCTTCCAGCCGGTCCGTGTCGATGCCCCGGCTGAACAGCTCTATCAGTTCCCACGCGGGTTTTCGGGCCTCCTGACACCGCTGCGTTTCGGCCTTGACGGCCTCGGTATCGCCGCTGTTGAACTCATGCACCTGCATGCGCCGGAACTCGACCGTGCCACAGAAGAACACGGCCGATGCCCCCTTCACGATGATCGGCCCGAGCACCAGCACCAGCGCGGCGGCCATGAGTAGGATCGACAGGCCCGCGATGGAGGTGAAGAGCCGATCCAAGACCCGGCGGATGAAGGTTCGCATCAGGCTTTCCTCCTTGCGGTGCCGGGTCGCCCGCGGCCACGGGTCATCAAGGCCTCGCTTGTGAGGTTCAACCCGAACGTTATCGCCAGCAGCACCAGGCCGATGGCGAACAGGGCGTGGTAATGTGTGGTGTTCTTTGCCGTTTCGCCCATCTCTCCGGCAATGGTGGCGGTCATTGTCCTGACGGACTGCGTGATGTCATACCAAGGGTGGGGGATCTGATTTGCGTTTCCGCTGGCCATCCACACGAGCATGGTCTCACCGATGGCCCGCATCATGCCGAGGATCACACCGGAGAGAATTCCCCCGCCGGCTGCGGGGATGACCACCATGCACAGCGCCTCGGCTCTCGTGGCGCCCAGGGCGTACGCCCCCTCCCGCAGGTCCCGCCCGGCGGCGGACAGGGCGTCTTCGGAGATGCTCACGATAGTCGGAACGGCCATCACCGCCAGGATTATCGAGCAGTTCAGGATGTTCTTGCCGCTGTCAACGCCGAGGTTGTCTTGCAGCCACGGCGCGAACACCAACACGGCGAAGAACCCGTACGCGACCGATGGGATGGCCGCCAAAAGCTCGATTACCGGCTTGACCACCTGACGTATGCCGAACGGAACGATGTCGCTTAGGAACACCGCCGCGAGCAAGCCGAGGGGCACGGCTATGACCATCGCCCCCACGGTGACGTATACCGAGCCGAGGATCATCGCCCAGACGCCGAAGGCCGCCGGGTCGGATGTCGGATACCACTCGGCGCTGCTGAACATTTCGCCGACCTGGCCGGAGGTGAAGAACGGCAGCGCCTCTTTTACGATGAAGATGAAGATGAACAGCACCGAAAGCACGCACGTCAGCGCCACGAACTGAAGCAGCGTCAGCCCGACCCGCAGAGTGATCCAACCAAGCATGTCCTGGCCGGGAGTGAGCAGCAACGGCCTATCGAAATCGGTCGCTGCCGCCATCCTGGGTTCGGCTGCATCACGAGTGTTGGTTATGGTGTTTTCAGGCATCTATTGGATTAATAATCCGTAACAGGCACGAAGCCCTTGGCGTCGATGATGTCCTGGCCCTTTGGGGTAAGGTGGAAGGTCACCAGTGCGTGGACGATTGAGCCGAGCTTCGGATAGCCGTTGGTGAACATGAACAACGGGCGGCTTACGGGGTACTCGCCCTTGGCGATGGTCTTTCGGCTGGGCATCACGCCGTCGATCTTCAGGGCCTTGACGTCCTTGTCCACGAAGCCCAGCCCTATGTAAGCGACCGCGCCGACGGTCGATTTGACCGTCGCGTGGGCCTCGGGATTCGACGCGACGTACTGCACGCCGGCAGCCATCTTTTGCTTGGCCATGACCAACTTCTCGAACGTCTCGTACGTGCCGCTGGAGGTGTCTCGGCTGACGACGACGATCTTCCGGTCGGCCCCGCCCAGTTCCTTCCAGTTGGTGATCTTGCCCGTGTAGATGTTGCGGGCCTGCTCGGTCTTCAGGACGCTTACGGGGTTCGACGGGTGAACGATTACGCACACGCCGTCCATCGCGATGGCGTGAGCGACCGGCATTACGCCCTTGGCGACGGCGTCCTTGAATTCCTGAATCTTCATGAAGCGGCTCATGTTCGCGATGTCGCATCGACTGTCGACAATCGCGGCCGCCCCGTTGCCCGAGCCGGTCTTGTTGACCGTGATGGTCACGTTGGGATACATCCTCTTGAACACCTCGGTGTACGCGTCAGCGATCGGGCCGACCGTCGTCGAACCTTCCATCTTGACGGTCTTGGGATCGGCCGCGCCCGCGACGGCGACCATCATGCCCACCAGTGCCGTGAGGATCAGGACCTGCTTGCTTCGTGTCATCGCGATTTCTCCTTGTCTCGTAGTTTCCTTGCCGAGCCGGACGTTTGCCGGCATCTCTTGTGCCGTCTTACACCCGGCCGGAAAGGATTCGACGAAGACCGCGTTAAGAAACCGTGAATCCTGTCTCTATGGGTATTTTTCTCTATGGGTATTTTCGCGCGGGGCCGTTAAGGTTCGGTTTTGGATATGTTAAGATTTGGCGAGACTTGGTTTTGGGGCGTTGTGGCGTCGCGGCTATTGCTTGTAGAATGGGCGGTAATGGCCAAGAAACGGATCATCATAATCGAGGACGAGCGTGACATGGCCGACCTGGTCGCCATGCGGCTCAAGCGGGAATACTACGAGGTCGAGGTCGCATACGATGGGCGGGATGGCCTCGACCGCGTCCGCTGCAATCCACCGGACCTTGTCCTGCTGGACATCATGTTGCCATGGATCTCCGGCACGGAAGTCCTTTGTGCGATGCGCAACGACCCGCGAATGTCGTCGGTGCCGGTTGTCATGTTGACGGCCCGGACGGAGGAGGCCGATATCGTTGTGGGCTTACAGCTTGGCGCCGACGACTACGTCACCAAGCCCTTCAGCATGTCCGTTCTGCTTGCTCGCATCGCGGCCGTGCTGCGACGCAGCGAGTTCAGCGTCGCCGGCAAGGAAGTCCTGGCCGTCGGGCCGATAGTTATCGACCCGGAGCGATACCGCGTGTCGGTCCACGGCGAGCCGGTCGCGCTGACGGCCACTGAGTTTCGCCTGCTGGTGGCCATCGTTGCCGCCAGGGGGCGCGTGCTGAACCGCAACCAGCTTATCGACCAGGCCCTGGGGATGGACGCGGTGGTAACCGACCGGACGATTGACGTTCACATGGCCGGGCTGCGGCGGAAACTTGGCAAGGCCCGGAACATGATCGCCACTGTTCGCGGCGTCGGTTACCGCCTTACTGACGAAGAAAACCACAATGCGAACGCATAGCTTCTTTGCCAAGCTGCTTCTGGGCAACCTGCTGCTGATCGCTATGCTCGTGGGCGTGGGTGGGTTCGTCTCCCATTACCAGATCAACCGGGCCTACCTGGACTATGGCCGGCAGAACCAGCAGCAAATCGTTGGCTTGCTTGCCGATTACATGGAGTACGTCTGGCCCCAGGCCGATGGGCGAATCGAGAAGATCGACCCCATCTGCAAGCGCCTGATGGCCGATTCTCCGATGCGGCTGACCGTGATCGCCGCCGATGGGCGGGTGCTGGGCGACAGCGAGGCCGACCCTCGCAAGATGGAAAACCACGACACGGCCGGCCGAACGGAGGTAGTCGAGTCGCTCAAGGGCCTGCCGGGCTCGGGCGAGCGGCCCAGTGACACCCTCGGGACCAGGTTTCGTTATCTGGCCAGCCCGATCTTCCATGAAGGCAAAGTCGTCGGCGTCGCCCGCGTGGCCATGCCCATCCGCAACGTAGTCGCCAACCAGGCATTCATCGACAATGGCCTGCTGATGGCGGGAGCGGCCGCGGGCGTGTCGGCGGGGATTCTGGCGCTGATGCTCAGTTGGATATGGTACGCGCCGCTCAGGCAGATCACTCGCACAGCCCGGACCCTGGCGGCCGGCGACTTGTCCCAGCGGGCGGCCATTGGCGGCTCGGACGAGCTTGCCCAGCTTGGGGCTGCCCTTAACGAGATGCGAGACAGCATCGCCCGGAAGATCAGCCAGATCGCCGCCCAGCGGCAGAACCTTGTCTCCCTGGTGGACAACCTCCGCGAGGGCGTGTTGGGCCTTGACCACGCGGGGCACATTCTCCTGGCCAACCGGTCTGCGATAGACCTGCTCGCCGGCGAGTACGAGGGCGAGGTGATCAACCAGCACCTCCAGTCCGTCGTCCGCGTCGCCGACGTCGTGAACGCCTACAACCTCGCCATCGAAACGGGCCAGCCTGTCAACCGGCACGTCGAGATCACCCGCGACGGCCGGCGGATGACGCTGGACCTGCACGTCAGGAAGCTCCAGTCCGGCGACGCCAGGCGGATCGGCGGAATCCTCGTCGTCCGCGATGTCACGGAGATGGCGCGGTCGGCGGCCATGAAGGCCGAGTTCGTCGCCAATGCCTCCCACGAACTCCGCACCCCGCTGGCGACCATCCGCGCCGCGGTGGACTCGCTGGCGTTCAGCGGCACCGAAGACCCCGAGGCCTTCGCCAAGTGCCTGGCTATTCTCGATCGCCACGTATCGCGGCTGGAGAATATGACCAACGACCTGCTCGACCTGAATATCGCCGAGACCGGCCGGGCCAGGCTGTGCCCGGAGGACATGCGGATTGACTCGCTTGTCGAGTGGGCGCGGTCGCACTTCGCGACGCAGGCGCAGGAAAAGGGCGTCCAACTCGAAGTGGAAACCACCCGCGCCGATGACGCCAAAACAGTCCGATCCGACCGCAGGCTGCTTGAGTTGATCGTCCAGAATATCGTCCACAACGCGATAAAATACACCCCGACGGCCGGTCGCGTTCATTGCCTTATCTCCCTCGATCAGGACAAGTTGGTGATCCGCGTCAGCGACACAGGCTGCGGCATCCGTCCGGAGGACAGGCCGCGGCTGTTCGAGCGGTTCTTCCAGGCCGCCCCAGCCCGCAGCGGCGACAGCAGAGTTCGAGGCACGGGCCTGGGCCTGGCCATAGTCAAGCATGCCTCCGACCGCCTCGGCGCGCGGATTGCCATCGATAGCGAGGTAGGTAAAGGCACGACCGTAACCGTTACCGTCCCGGCCTGTGAGGACGAGCGATAAACCCGCCCCTATACCGCTGATAGGCCGGCGGGATTACGGTTCGGGGTTGCCCGCGAACAGGCTTGCGACCGTGGCGGCCAGCAGCACGGGCCAGGCTCGCAGGTTGGTCGGCTTGTAGCGCACGGCCTTGGCGAGGTACCGCTTCGCCTCGCGCGGGTTTCCCTCGGCCAGCAGGAGTTTGCCGGCCTTGTAGTGGACGCTCGAAAGCCGACGCATCGCCAGGGCGGGCTTGAGTATGTCCGCGCCGCCGAGCTCGAAGTAGAACCGCTCCAGCATGGTCGCCTTGATTCGCCTGCCCCGGCTGCGGTTGCGGCGGGTGAGGCTCTGCTCGCTCCAGCGGCGCAGCGCCAGCGGCTCGTCGATCAGCCCGAACTCGAACCGCGTCGAGACGCGCAGCCAGAACTCGTGACCCACCGACACCGGCAGCGATTCGTCGAAGCCGCCGCACGTCTCGATGACGCGCTTGTGGATTACCGCGGCCGGGTCGTGAACGAAGATGCTCTGGAAGAGCTCCTCCGTCAGCCGACCGGCCAGGCAGGGCTTGGAATGGCCCTTGATTACCTTGCCGTCCATCGTGATGGGGGCCATTGGCGTGTAGACGATGCTCAGTTCCGGCCTTGCGGCGAGGTAGTCCATGCACCGCTGGAGCTTCTCGGGCTTCCAGAGGTCGTCGGCGTCGAGCAGTGCGATCCACTGCCCGGCCATCTCCGCGACGGCCCGGTTGCGGGCCGCGGCGAGGCCCTTGTGCTCGGCGCGGAGGGCTCGCATCTTCGGCCAGTTGGCGGCGAGTTTTTCCGCCACTTCGGCGGTGTCGTCGTCCGAGCCGTCATCGACGACGATCACCTCGTAGTCCTCGTACGTCTGGTTCCGGACGGAAGCTATCGCCTCGGCCAGCAGGTCCGGGCAGTTGTATGCCGGGATTATCACGCTGACGGTCGGATTGCTCATGGGTCTTCTGCCTCGGTCGTTTGCGATGCCGCCTCGGTCGAGGGCGCAAGCGCGCCGGTGCGGCGGTAGATGCGGGTCTTGCCGATCTGCCGCGCCATCCGCAGCCCGCCAGTCGTGTCCAGCAGCGCGGTCATCCGGTCGGCGTACCGCGCGTCGAGCCCGCCGGGGTCGTCGATAACCACGTCGATCTCCGGTCGGGCCAGCAGGTCCCGGTAAACAACACCCGCCTGTGCAGCGTTCCAGGGATCGTCCACGCCAAACGAGTAGAGCGGGTCGATCACCTTGCCGCTCAGCAGGTGCAACATGCGGACCCGATCTTTGCGAACATGCACCTTCTCGCCCGGAGCGACGTTCTTGCTTATATAATCGGCCGTCGCGTAGAGGTCTGCGTACTTGCCGTGCTCGATCACGTCGAGGTATCGCCCGTGATGGCCCTGGTAGCTGTAGTAGCAGGCCGTGCGGACAAGCCAGGGGCAGTTGACGGCGCCGATAGCGGCCACGGCGATAATCACGGCCTTGGCGCGCAGGCGCGGCCCGGTCGCCAGGCCGCGTCGTCGTCGGATCCCCTGGACCGTAACGACCACGCCCTCGATAAACCCAAGGGCGATCAGGGGCTCGAGCGGCATAAAGTAGCGGGCCTTTGATGCGTTGACGCCGGCGCCCAAGACGAGCGCTAGCACGCTGAGCACGAGCACGACGGCGGGCATACGCACGCCGCGGCGCCACAGGCTCGTCATTCCCGCGACGATTACCGCCAGCAGCGGATAGCCCAGCAGCATTATCCAATAGCCCTGGAGGCCCGTGAACAACTGCCCCGTCGTCTCTGGCAACTTGACCGACACCGGCACCAGTTGCCACAGGTGAAAGCCCAGGCTGCGCCCCAGGTTCGCCAGGTGGCTGGTGACGTGCGGTGATGGCTTGCCGGAAAGATATCGACAGACGACGTAAACCCCCGCCGCCGCTGCGACGGTCGCCCCCAGTATCACCCCGCCGACGACAACGCGCCTACCGGCGCCGCGGGCGCCGGCCGAAGTGGGCGGCGTGGCAATCGCCACCGCCCCCGCCCGCGGCCCCCGCCCTGTCCGCCCGGGCGGGCGGCGGATAATGCCGATG
>JAUWQU010000694.1 GCA_030610965.1 Phycisphaerae bacterium | reverse complement strand
GCGTGCATCCCCCCCCTCCCGCCCGAAGCCCAGGGATAGCACTCCCTGGGTGCCCCCCTATCGGCCCTGATACGCCCGCGCGATGGCGTAGACCGGCAGGCCCGCCAGCAGGACGCCGACGCCCACCAGAGCTCCGATCCTGGTGTAGACCAGGCTGCTGTAGAGCATGTAGGCGGACATCACGCAGAGCACGATTGCCATCAAGAGCCCGACCCAGCTTCCCAAAGGCCTGTCGGCTGTGGGATACTTGAACCGCAGCACGAACGCCGCCAGGCCCGTCAGGAAGAGGAAAGTCCAGAACACCGGGGCCGTGTATTCCGCCGCCGACTGGAGGCCGCTTCCGAGCTTCCCGGCCAGAGTGTCGCTCAGGCCGGGCAGGAGGATGAGGACCATCGCAATCGCCCCTTGTGCAACGAGCGCAGCCACGGGCGCGCCGAGCTGGCCGTTCCATCTGCCAAACACGCGAAATGCCGGGTAATCATTGCCCCAGGCGTAGATGGCCCGCGAGCCGGTGAAGATGCACCCGTCGATAGCCCCCAATGCCGCCACGGCCACCAACACGCTGACAGCCACCGCGCCGCGTTCGCCCAGCACCGCGCCCATCGCGTCGGCGGCAACGGCCCTTGAGGACTGGAGTTGCTCGAAACCGAGTATCCGCAGGTACGCGAAGTTGACACCCATGTACAGCAGCGTGATAAGCACACTGCCGGCAACCAGCACCCACAACATGCTCCAGCGGCCCCGGCGGCGAAGCTCGCCCGCGACGTACGCCGCCTCGTTCCAGCCACCGTACGTCAGCAGCACGAACACCATCGCAAGCCCGAACGCCCCACCGCCGCCGGGCCAGGCGCCGGCCGCGGCAGGACCCGCCGAAACCGAGGCCTTGCCATACATCAGCCCCAGCACGGCTATGGCCAGCACGCCGGCTACTTTGGCGACGGTCAGGGCATTCTGCGCCCACTTGCTCACACGCAGGCCGATGGCGTTGAACGCCGTCAGCGCCCCGACGGCGCCGAGGGCGCAGTACATCCCCGCGGGCTGCTGCCAGCCCGTCATCCGAACCACGTAGTCGCCAAAGACGTACGCCAGAAAGGCGATCGAGCCCGTCTGGATCACCGTCATTCTCGCCCAGACGAACATGAACCCGAAGAACTGGCCGAGCGACCGCGAGAGGTAGAGGTACTCGCCGCCCACGCCCGGGCACGCCGCGGCCAGGTCCGCGTACGCAAGGGAACCGCACAAACACAGCAGCCCGCCCAGCGCCCAGGCCATCAGCATCGCCGACGGGCCGGACGTGTTGGCCGCCACCAACGGCGGCAGCGCGAAGATGCCCGTCGCCACGACGATGCCCACGACGACGCACACTGCGTCCACGATGGAGAGATGTCGAACCGGCGCAGCCGCCGGGGAGGTGCTGTCAGTCATCTGTCGCCCGTGCCTCCTGCTGGAAAGGCCGCGAACCCGCGCAAGCGGGACTTATCGCTTCTTCATCGTAATGCCGACGCCCGAGGCCTGCATGTTGATGAAGATCGTCTCGAGGTCCGGGTTCGTGGTGATGGCCTCGACGTATTTCGGGTCGGCCATGCGAGGCGTCATGTTGTGCGCGACGATAAGCCCGCCGGGCCTGACCAGCGGCAGGAGTTTGTTCAGGTAGTCGATGTAGCCGGACTTGTCGGCGTCGAGGAAGAGGATGTCGATCGATATCTTTTGTTCCTTGAGCTTGGGCGCCTCGACGTGGGCGTCGCCCTC
Organism: Phycisphaerae bacterium; assembly: GCA_030610965.1. Lineage (GTDB taxonomy): Bacteria > Planctomycetota > Phycisphaerae > SM23-33 > SM23-33 > JAUWQU01. The sequence continues at coordinate 1,305 of JAUWQU010000694.1, read as the reverse complement.
GATGAGCGTGACCAGTTCATCCACGCCCGCTCGCTTGAAGTTCTTGCGGGCGAGGCCTGCCCGCGTGGCGTCGATCTCGAACGTCGTCAGCTTGCCGCCCGTCTTGCGAAGCGCCAGGCACCACCAGATACCCGAAAAACCGTTGGACGTGCCGATCTCGACGACCTGCTTGGCGCCAGTCGACTCGGCCAGCAGCCGCAGGATACGCCCATCGGCCATCGGCACGTTCATCATCCCGCGCCGCTCGTTCTTGTTCATCTCCCCCAATACGTCGAGGATCTTCTTCTCGGCGTCGTCCTTCGGCATTACGAGGCTCGTAAACTGGGTCGGCTCGCGCCCCGCGCCGGGTCGAGCCGGTCTGCGCCCGGCCGGCTGAGCCATCGTCACGTACGCCATCGACGCCACCACCGCCACCGCCAGAAAACCAATCGCAAGTGCTCGCATGTATTCGCTCCTTCTCGTTTGATAAGCCATCGGACCGTTAATGATAGAATGACAGCCTTACTTTATAACGCACGCCGGGCTGGGCCGTCTTCCGGAAAAACGCCGCGCGTAAACCGGCATTGCATATAAGCCAGCCAATCTTGACGCACCCGCCGCCGATATGGCAAACTGGAGCCTGCAAAGGAGAGCGTAGATGACCACCGACATCACCAACGCCGCCATGAGCGAGGCGGAGCTTCCGCACGTCCAGCTCGGCCCGCACTCGATCAGCCGGCTCATCTGCGGATCAAATACCTTCAATGCCGGCTCGCACCTGTCGACGTTCGTCAACACCGAGATGCGGGCGTACTTCACGCCACAGCAGGTGCTCCGCACGCTGCGGCACTGCCAGGCCGTGGGGATCAACTGCCTCCAGGCCGTAATGGGCAACCTCGATCTCTACCGCCAATTCCTCGAGGAAGGCGGGGCCATGCACCTTGTCGCGCTCGACGACGCGTCCAGCAACCACGTCGCCGCCCTGGCCGCCGGCGGATGCATCGCCGTCGCGCACCACGGCGAGACGACGGACCAGCTCTTCAAGGCCGGCAAACTCGACGAGGTGTGGGAATACCTCAAGAAAGTCCGCGACGCCGGCGTCCAGGTCGGCGTATCCACGCACATGCCCGACGTCGTCGACGCCATCGAGTCTGCCGGGTGGGATATCGACTTCTACATGACCTGCGTGTACGAACGCCACCGCACCGCCGCCGAACTCGAGAAGTTGCTCGGCCACGTGCCCATCCCTGTCGGCGAGGTCTACCTTGCCGACGACCCGCCGCGAATGTACCGCGCCATCCGCCGGACGCCCCGGCCGTGCCTGGC
>JAUWQU010000159.1 GCA_030610965.1 Phycisphaerae bacterium | reverse complement strand
GCTCGACGGCAAGGCCGTCCGCAAGCAGGTGTCTGTCCGCTTCACGCAGGACGCCAAAGCCCCGACGATGGATATCCTGATCTATCTGCCTCGCGGCGCCAATGGCCCCGTGGGGCTGTTCGTGGGGCTGAACTTCCGCGGCAACCACGCGATAAGCAAAGACCCCGGCATCAGGCTCTCGCGGCGATGGATCAACGGGAGGTACGAGGGCGTCGTGAACGGTCGCGCCACGGACGCCGCCCGGGGCACGGCGGCTGGCCGATGGCCTGTCGAGACGATCCTCGCGCGCGGCTACGGCTTGGCGACGATCCACTACGGAGACATCGAGCCCGACCGCAAGGACGGCCTGGCCGAGAGCGTCCGCGCCGCCTACCTCAAGCCCGGCCAGTCGGCGCCGGCCGACGACGAGTGGGGCGCCATCGCCGCCTGGGCATGGGGCCTGAGCAGGGCCATGGACTACTTCGAGACCGATAAGGAAATCGACGCCGCCCGCGTGGCCGTGATGGGCCACTCGCGGCTCGGCAAGACCAGCCTCTGGGCCGGGGCGTCCGACGAGCGGTTCGCGCTGGTCATCTCCAACAACAGCGGCTGCGGCGGGGCCGCCCTGAGCCGGCGCCGCTTCGGCGAGACCGTCGCGAGGATCAATACCACCTTCCCGCACTGGTTCGCCGCGAACTTCCGCAAGTACAACGACAAGGAAGCCTCCCTGCCGATCGACCAGCATATGCTCGTCGCCCTGATGGCGCCGCGCCCCGTCTACGTCGCCAGCGCCGAGAAAGACCGCTGGGCCGACCCGCGCGGCGAGTTCCTATCCGCCCTGCATGCCGCGCCGGTCTACCGCCTCCTCGGCAAGCCAGGCCTGCCCACCCAGACCATGCCCGGCGTAGGCAAGACCGTCATGGGCACCATCGGCTACCACATCCGAGCGGGCGGCCACGGCGTAACGGACTTCGACTGGGCCCAATACCTCGACTTCGCGGACAAGCATCTGAGGGGCAAGTAGGCTGGTGGCACGGCTTCTATGGCGCCGCGAGCGATGCGTCTTGTGAAACATGCCACCGGCCCTGACCAGATGCTATCGAATGACGACGACCTTGAAGGGCCACTTGAGCCTGGCCCAGGCCTTTTCGGCCGTGAAGACGACGGGGGCGACTTTGGTTTTGGAGGCCTGTTGGGCAAGGGCCAGGCAGGCACGATCGCCCAGCGAGGCCCCGATGGGCTTGGTCCGGACCCGCAGGAACGCTGCCAGGGCGGCCAAGTCCGCGTCGAAGTTGATGACCTTCAATCCCAGGTCGTTGACGGTTGCCTGGGCTTCTTGCGGGGGCATCCCCTTCTCGCAAAGCTTGCCGAGGACCTCGCACATGTTGACCGTGCTCAGCCAACACGTGCCTGCATCAAGGGCTGCTTCGATACGGTTCTGGCCCTTCTCCTCCTGGAGGTAGGCCAAGACCGCCGAGGCGTCGAGGACGTTGACGTTACTCACGCCCGGCCTCCTTTCTGCGCTCGGCCATCAACTCTTTGCTGAGGCTCACGCCTTTGTCCACATACTGCCGGACCCGCTGGCGGGCACGGCGGCGCGCGGCCTTGGCGTTCATGATCGTCGCGTGGTCGTCTTCGACGGTCATGACGAGATCGACGCCGACATCCAGGCCGAGCCGCTCGCGGACCTCGGCCGGGATCACGATGCGTCCGCCGTCGGCGACTCGGAGGGTTGTGCGCAGTTCCTGCTTCATGGCAAACTCCTCAATAGTGACATGCATGGCCATAAATGCCATTTATATTATACAATGGCTTAGCTGGAACGCAATGACAAATCGCTGTTGTCTTTGGCCGGTGTGCGAGGCCAAATCCTGGCGGCGCCGCAGCCCGGCCGGAATGCGGGTCCTCAGCAGGCAATGATGCTTTCGATTGCGGATTTGAGCGCGACGAACGTGAATCCGCAATCCGCACTCCACAGCGGCAACGCATTCGCGCCGGTGTTCTGACATTCCCATTTGACCAATGCCGCGAACTGGCCGTGCACCCGTCTCTGCCGAGATGTGGGGCGTTTTTGCGTTTACGGTCGCCCGGCTCGCCGGTAGGGTAGTTGGGCATGAGGATTATCGTTACGGCCGGGCCTACCCGGGAGTATATCGACGACGTTCGGTTTATCTCCAACGCCTCCAGCGGGCGGATGGGCTACGCCGTCGCGGCCGAGGCGGCTGCGGCGGGGCACGAGGTTACGCTGCTGGCTGGGCCGGTGGCCTTGCCGGACCCGCCGGGCTGCGAGGTGGTGCGGTTTGTTTCCGTCGAGGACCTTCGGGCCGGGCTGGTTGAACGGTTCGGCCAGTGTGACGCGCTTGTAATGACGGCTGCGGTGGGTGACTTTCGGCCGGAGCGGCGCGTGGCTGGCAAGATCCCGCGGGCCGGCGGCCCGGTGACGGTTCGGCTGTTGCCGACCGAGGACGTCCTGGCGGCAGTGACGGCCGCGCGGCGGGCCGGGCAGGTGGTCGTTGCGTTCGCGGTCGAATCGCTGCCGCCGCCGGAGGCCCAGGCCAAGGCCCGGGCGGAGATGCGCAGCAAGGGCGCGGACTTCGTCGTCGTCAACGGGCCCGAGGCGATGGAGGCCCGGCAATCGCAGGCGTGCGTGTTGGGCCCCGACGGCGTCGCGCTCGAATGGGGCGCCCGCGGCAAGGATGAGTTGGCCAGGCAGATCGTCCGGCTGGTCGAAGAGAAATGTCGCTGATTCGGTCAGCAGGGATGCATGGGATAAGGAAACGGCAGCCTCACGCAGACCAGCGCTCGCGAAAGAGCGTTCATCCGCGTTTTTTCTGACATATCCTTACGTTTTTATCCCCTGAATCCCCTGAATCCCTGCTAATCTTCGTCTGGATCGGCTGGAGAGAATTGGATGGCAAGTCCGATAACAATACGGATACGTCGAAAGGCGGAATCTGCGGACGTCGAGCCGCCGCGGTACATGTCCGAGCATGCCTCGGGCATGGATGTATGCGCGGCCTGCGAAGGCGACGTGACAATCGCCCCCGGCGACGTGAAGTTGGTTCCGTGCGGGTTTTACATGGCCGTGCCGGTCGGCTACGAGGCGCAGATGCGGCCGCGGAGCGGACTGGCGCTGAAGCACGGGATCGTACTTCCCAATTCGCCGGGCACGATCGACGCCGACTACCGCGGCGAGGTATGCGTGATCCTGGCCAACGTGGGCGGCGAGGCCTTCACGGTGCGGCGCGGAATGCGTATCGCGCAGATGGTCATTGCCCCGGTCACGCGGGCTCAGACGGAGTTCGTCGAGGAGTTGGACGACACGGTTCGCGGCGAAGGCGGTTTCGGGCATACGGGCGTTTAAGGACGTGGCACGGGTGAGACGCCCGTGGTACTCATGGGCAAGATGCCCATGCCACTCACGGGCAGGATGCCCATGCTATGAAAGACAAGGTGTGCAACGGATGGCAACCAAGGAGCGAAATAGCGGCAGGACCGGCAGGGGCGTAAGGAGCAAGGCTGCCGAGCAGCCCGAAGGGCGTGGTCGGCGGTTCCTGCGGTACTGTGTGGTTCTGGTTTTGGTCGGCGCGGCCGCGGTGTCGTGGATCAGCCTGGTGAGCTACTCGCCGACTGACCCGCCCTCGACGGCGATGGTCCCGCCGAAGTCGCCCGTGGACAACGCCGCCGGCGTGGTCGGGGCGTACGTGGCGAACTTCCTGCTCTACTGGCTTGGCGGCGGGGCGTACATGGCCCTGCTGTTCTTAACAGTCGCGGCGTTCCTGATGGCTCTTGGCGGGCGGATTCGCGACCTGCCATGGCGCATCATCGGCGTGGCCGTGCTGGTCACGGCGTGCAGTTCGGCGATATACATGACCAATCCGGCCGCCGCGGACGACCCGCTGACCAGTTCGGCTGGCATTCTGGGAATCTCCATCGGCGAGGTCCTTCTGTCGCAGTTCGCTTCCACTGGCGGGTGGATCATCCTTTCGATATGCCTGGCCATCGGTCTGATGCTCACGGCCGACAGCCTAGTGCTCAAGCTGCCGTCGCTCGGCCGGAAGGCTTGGGAAAACCGTGGGAGCCTGACGAGCCTGGCCGGGGCATTTCGCCTGGGTCGGCCCCGCGTAGATGCCATGGGCCGCGGCTCGGGCGCGCCAGCGAGGCCCCATGCACGCCCGGCCGCGATAAAGCCGGTCAAGCCGGTCAAGCCGGCGATCGTCGTCGCATCGCCCGCTCGGCAGGCAGCGCCGCAGGTCAAACGCAGAAACTGGCTGCTCCGACTGGTGCTGGGTGATAGGTCCAGGGCCCCGGCCGATGCGACCGCAGCCGCCGCGGGCGCAGTCAGCGTTTCGCCCGCCGCGGGCGCCGTCAAGATGACGCCCGCCAAGATCAGGCCCCCCGTGGCCGCGCCGCCGAGGCCCCGCCCGGTCGTGCGAGTCGAGCCGGCTAAGGCTGCCCGGCCCGAGGCCACCGCTACCGGCAAGGCATCCGGCAAGGACAAGTCCTACGACCTGCCCTCGACGAACCTTCTCGAGGCCCCGCATACCGGCTACAACGAGGGCCAGGAACTCGCCGCCCAGCAGCGCAAGGGCATCCTCCAGCAGACGCTCAACGACTTCAACGTGGCCGCCCAGGTCGAGGGCTACCAGACCGGGCCGGTCATCACCATGTTCGAGCTTTCGCTCGCGCCGGGCGTGAAGGTCTCCCAGGTGGCCGGCCTGTGCAACGACATCGCCCGGTCGCTGGCGGTGCCCGGAGTGCGGATCGTCAGCCCGCTGCCGGGGCGCGACACCATCGGCATCGAGGTGCCCAACCTCGAGAAGGAAATCGTCCGCATCAGCGAGCTGATGATGCTCGACCCCGAGGCCGAGCGGCGGATGAAGCTGCCGCTGTACTTCGGCAAGGACGCCAGCGGCGACCCGATCATCGAGGACCTCGCCCGCATGCCCCACATGCTCATCGCCGGCACGACCGGCTCGGGCAAGAGCGTATGCATAAACGCGATCATCATGGCCATCCTCATGACGCGCCGGCCGGAGGACGTCAGGCTGATCCTCGTCGACCCCAAGATGGTCGAGATGGCGGCCTTCGAGCAGATCCCGCACCTGCTGTGCCCGATCGTCAACGACATGCACAAGGCCGAGGAGATCCTCGCCTGGGCCGCCTCGAAGATGGACGAGCGCTACGAGGTGCTCAAGGAGGCCGGCGTGAAGAACCTCGCGGCCTTCAACAAGCTCTCCGCCGAGCAGATATACAAGCGTTTCGGCGCCGAGAGCGACCAGGACAAGCTCAGCACGCCGACGAGCATACCTTACTACGTGATCATCATCGACGAGCTTGCGGACCTCATAATGACGTCCAGCAAGGAAGTCGAGGAGCACGTCATCCGCATTGCCCAGAAGGCCCGCGCGGTGGGCATCCACCTGATCCTCGCCACGCAGCGGCCAAGCGCGAACGTGGTCACCGGCCTGATCAAGTCGAACATGCCCTGCCGTGTGAGCTTCCGCGTGGCCAGCCGGCAGGAAAGCCGCATCGTGCTGGACCAGAACGGCGCCGAGGTGCTCCTGGGCCAGGGCGACATGCTCTTCCTTCGCCCCGGCAGCAGCACGCTGGCACGCGCCCAGGGCACGTACATCGACGACTCGGAAATCCACACCATTGTCGATGAGATCAAGGAAAAGAACGGTCCGCCGGTATACAACACCGAACTGACGCGGCTGAACTCCCGCCCGTCCGGCGGCGGCGACGGCGGCGATCGCGACGAACTGTTCGCAAAGGGCGTCGAGATCGTCCTGACAAGCCAGCGAGGCAGCGTATCACTGCTCCAGCGCCGCCTGGCAGTCGGCTACAGCCGGGCCAGCAGGATAATCGACCAGATGGCCGAGGCAGGCCTGCTCGGCGACTACAAAGGCTCCCAGGCCCGCGAGTGCCTCATAACGCTCGATGACTGGCACGAAATGCAGGAATCCATCGCCGCCGACCAGTCCGGCGCCTCCGCCCTCAACGGCGAACCAACCAGCGTCTAAACAAGACGCAATCATGACCGCGCAGTGCCAATAAATAGAGCGTCCCTGTTCCTCCAACCGAAAGTCAAGCAGGAAAGGTTCCCGAGCCCTTTCCTGCGCATTCGCTGTTTTATATTTTAAGGGCTGACCCCAACTTCGTCCTTGACCCCAACTTCGTCCTCGCAAACAGTCGCTAACTACCTGGCACTACGGGAGATAAAATAGTTCTGACCCGTTTTACGCTCCTGCAAAGTACAGATATGGAGACAAGTATGTCTAAGGCACAATGGATAGCACGCGTAACTGCCGTAATGATGGCGGTGAATGCTATGACTGCAAGCATCAGTCCTGGACAGAACAGTTCCGCGGCTGCTCGCCCTCCGGCGTCAGCCGGTGGGGCGTCCGCTGTGATTCGCCAAGAAAGACTTCGCCAACTGCTAGTGGCCCGAGGTAAGGAGCGTGTGGCGCTATTGAGAGCCTGGGTTCGGGAGGAATACAAGGCGGCGAGGAACAGAGGAACTGTCTATGAAGCGGTGCCAGAGGATTCAAAGAAGGCCATCGACGAGGAGGGCATGCGTCGCTTGATCGAAGTATTGGAAGGGTCCGTTGAAGGTCAAGCGAGCGGGCGAGAGTGGCTCTTGTTCTTGGTGACTGCTGTGTATTCTCATGCGGAGTCTGTGTCGTCGCAGCAGAAAGTCATCGCTGCTCTAGACGGGCAATACCGAGCAATCCGCAAGATGGATAGTTCCGACTTGCTAAAGAAGAGAACGCGGCAAGTGGCATGGAGTGGCGTGTGTTATGCTCTTCGCACCGTTGGTGACGCGGATTTGCTGACGGATGAGTTCTGGAAGGCCATGGAGTCGCTTGAGTGGCGGGATGCCGGGGCTGTTTCGTGTCTGGCCGACGCTGAGGTGTTGAAGAAACTGAAGAGCTACAGGGGTAGTGCCGTGTGGGAGAACGCGGCCAGTCGAGAGAGGATAAGCAGACTCATTGAGTACTCCACGTTATTGATTGCGAATCCGGAGATCAAGGAGGTTACGCCTGGCTTGGAGCCAGTCCTTATGGATATGTTAGGGAGGATGGATTCAAAGAAGAGAACGGCGTGGCTTCAACGGGAGATCCAAAGGCGGTCAGCGACGGCGAGCAAGCCATCGACGTTGCCTGCGATGCCGACTAGCCGGACTTCGCAAGCGGCTTCGGGTGAGTCAGAGTAGCGTCCATCTGGTTAGGAGCATGGAATGACGGCAGATGGGCTGCCGCGCATTTGTCCTGAAACGGTGTAAGACTGCGTGAGACATCCTATGCGAGTGTGTACTATGTTGTGGGTGAGTGTTCAACTCGCCATGCTAAGCGTCCTGTGCAAAACGGAAAACGGGTCAGAACTATTTTATCTGCAGTATTGCCAGGTAGTTAGCGGCCGTTCGTGATGGTTTGGCGAAAAGGAGGATCTTGATGTGTCGGCTGGCTCGTGATACTCTTTGCCAATGTCTCGACCGTTACGACCTGCAGAAAAGAACCAATCGAAACCACAAGCAGCACGTAACATACTATTAAAACAGAAGATAAAATAGTTCTGACCCGTTTCTGACCCCTGACCCGTTTCTGACCCTAGAAAGATGACACTGACGGTTAGGAGAAGG